>CAJLYN010000111.1 GCA_905210875.1 uncultured Bacteroides sp.
CTCTCCCACCGGCGTGCCCAGCCATTCGAGCGAGGCATATTTGACCGCCACAATAAAATAGACAACGGCACACAAGGCGGCAAAAAGGAACAGGCTGCTCATTCCCTCGCGATAGAGTATGCAGATGAGCGAGAGATAGACCAGAGCCGACCCCGTCTCCTGCTGCATGAGAATAAGCAGCACAGGCAGAAGTATCAAGGCACAGGCCTTGAAGAAACAGCGAGGTTCCGACAAATCGAAATCGTAGTTGTCGAGCATCTTGGCCAAGGCCAGCGCGGTCCCGTACTTGGCAAACTCAGCCGGCTGCAAATGTACCGGGCCAAGCACCAGCCAGGAACGGGAGCCCTTGATATCGGGTGCCACAAAAATGGTTACAAGCAACAAGACAAGAAATACGATGTAAAGCGGATAAGCAAGAGAGACAAACGTACGCGGCTCGGTCATGAGCAGAACAAAAGCGATAGCCAACGAAAAGAGTATCCACAGCAACTGCTTACCCGAACGGGCATCGAAGTTGAAGATGGTTGATGCTGCATCGAAGTCGAAACTGGCCGCATAGATGCTTACCCAGCCACAAAAGACCAGCAACAGATAAAGCGCGACCGTGTACCAGTCGAGCGAATACCAGACATTATTCCTGCGTGGCATCTTCTTCGTCCTCCTGTATCATCGTATTGGCGTTCAGCATACGCTCTTCGAGCCATTTGCGCGAAGGGGCAATCTCGCCGGTTAAGTATTTTTCCATCATAAGGCTGCCGATGGGCACCCCATAAGCAGCTCCCCAACCGGCATTCTCAACATAGACGGCAATGGCGATACGGGGATTTTCGCGAGCCCATAAAAGCCGAGTGGTCGTCGCCATGCGGGTTCTGCGCCGTACCGGTTTTTCCGCAAGCCTCTATGCCGGGTATTTCACCTATGCGGCAGGTTCCCTTTACCATCGACATGCGCATACCTTCGACCACCATCTCGTAATAGGAGGGGTCGACTCCCACATAGTGGGGCCGGGTATAGTCGTCGCCCAGATAGGTATCTTGCACCGATTTCACCACATGGGGGGTGAAATAATAGCCGCGATTGGCAATTGTAGCACCCAGGTTGGCAATCTGCAACGGTGTGGCAAGAACCTCGCCCTGCCCGATGGAGACCGAAATCACCGTAATGCCTTTCCAGCCTTGTGGGCCATAGATCTTGCCGTAGAAATCGCTGTTGGGAATAAAGCCGCGACTCTCGCCGGGCATATCGACGCCGAGCCGGTAACCATAACCCATGTCGACGATATATTTTTTCCAGGTTTCAAACGCATTATAGGTGCTGCCGTATTTCTCAACATTGTCGATCATCGAACGGAATGCATAACAGAAATAGGCATTGCACGACGTAGACAAGGCCGGGACAACCGAGATAGGCGACTCATGGGCATGGCAGCCTACCCGTATGCCTCGGGCATAAAAGCCCATGTTACATGGATAGGCCGTATAGCGCGACACGACTTTTTCTTGCAGAAAAATAAGCGCCTGCGTAGGTTTAAAGGTAGAGCCTGGCGGATATGTAGCCATGATGGAACGGTCATACAAGGGCTTGTAAGGATTCTCAAAAAGCTGGGTATAATTGTGTCCCCGTTCGCGACCGGTCAGCATCGAAGGCTTATAGGTAGGACTCGATACCAGCGCGAGAATCTCTCCGGTCGAAGGCTCGATAGCCACAATGGCTCCGACCTTGTTCTGCATGAGCATCTCGCCATACTGCTGCAATTCAATGTCGATAGACAGTGTCAGATTCTTTCCCGGTACGGCCTCGTGGTCAAAAGCGCCATTTTCGTAACGGCCCTTGATGCGACCATAGGCATTACGCAGGAAATACTCCTGCCCTTTTTCACCACGCAGGTAACTTTCATACGACTTCTCCACACCCAGGTCGCCGGTATAGTCGCCCTGCATATAGTAACTGTCGTCGCGCAATTCTTGGAGCGAGACTTCTCTCACATTACCCAACACATTTGCCCCCACATCATAGACATATCGGCGTATCGACTGGTTCTGAATATAAAAACCGGGATAACGGTAGAGTTTCTCCTGCAATACGCCATACTCTTCGACCGTAAGACGAGAAAAGAACAGTTGGGGCGTAAACGAGGAGTATCCGGGATTGAGCCGGCGGTTGCTCATATTACGCCACCGCTCCTTATACTCGTCAAGGGTAATACCCAAGGTACGACACAGGTCAAGAGTATCGAATGGTGCCACCTCACGAGGTATCACCATCAGGTCATATGCAGGCTGATTGTCGACCACAAGGCGTCCGTTGCGGTCATAGATAAGTCCGCGCGACGGATATTGCACCTTGGTAAATATCGCGTTGTTGTCGGCCAGTTGGTTGTATCGGTTGTCGAGGACTTGGAGAGAGAAAAGCCGGATAACATAAAACAGAATCACCGCGAGCATAAATGCCCCGATGATGTACTTCCGCCGTTCATAGGTATAGTTTTTTCTCACCGCTTTCTCTCCATCAACAAGTCGACAACCAGTATGACCAGCAACGTGAGCAACGAACTACTCACTATACGCCCCACCAGGAACGACGGGGTAAAAAACGAGAACGACTCGGCCCAGAAAAGCACCGTGCAGAAAATAAGTGTGAGGGAAAAGACATAAAGCATATACCGCCACACTCCCAACGAAGCAAACGACGGCACATATTTCTCCTCTCCCCGATCACGATATTGTATACGCGTCAACAACGGATTATGAAGGAATGCCACCGTTACCGAAGCCAAGGCATAAACTCCCGGGGTATTAGTAAATATATCGACAAGAAGACCCACAAAAAAGGCGAATGTCATGAAAAGATGGGTTTGGAGTCCCGACGGAGCTTTCAGGAAAAGATAGACCAGCACAAACGGGGTAGCTACCCCCCAAAGTGCAATGCGGTTGCACATAAGAATCTGCAACACAACGACCACAACAATTCCCACCACACGCCATATCCGATGTTTACTCATAATTCTGTGCCTCCTCTTCAATGTATATTTGTTCGGACGGTTTGTGGTACTCAACAACCCGCACAAAATTCAACGCCGAAAAATCGGCTGCCAAACGTATGGTAAGAGCGTAGAAATTGTTTTTCTTCACCTTACGGGTATCTTCAACATATCCTACAACAAGACCTTCGGGAAAGGCTCCGGAATAGCCACTGGTGACAATCGTATCGCCTACGTTGACGGTGATATACTCGGGCAACTCTTCCAACTCGGCATGATGGATACTTTTCCCATCCCAAGCCAATGAGCCGATATGTTGTGTATTTTTGATTTTACAACTGATGCGTAAATGAGGATTGAGCAACGACAAAGCCACTGCATATCCGGAGGAGGCCGATGAAACAACACCCACCACTCCATTCTGGTCGACAAGTCCCATCTCGGGAAAGACACCATCGCGCATACCTTTGTCTATGGTGATGCTGTTGTTACGACGGGCCACACTGTTGTTGATGACACGAGCTACAATTATCCGGGAGGTGTCGATATTCACAACAGAGAAAGGGAGTTGCGACAATGTATCGCGCGCCTGATACTGGGCAAGAGTATTACGCAGAACGGCAAGCTCGTTTTGGAGCTTACCGTTCTGAACCAAAAGTTCATTATTTGCCTTCTGTAATCCGAAATATCCGGTAACAGCACCCGAAAGGTCATACAAGCTGCCGGCTATACGGCTGGCGGAGCTGAAATAGACACTTTGCTGGTAGGGATTGAATCCAAACAGCAAGATGAGACAGAGTGCCGCATAACAGAGATAGACAAAGAGCGAACTGTGTTGTCGAAAGAATTGTAGCAGTTTTCGCATCTGAACAGTCTTCCCCGGATTTCTTCATCAACGCATCAAGAACGAGAACTTATCGACATTTTTCAAGGCAATACCCGTACCGCGTGCTACGGCGAGCAACGGCTCGTCGGCCACATGGAACTGAATGCCAATCTTGTCGGTGAGTCGCTTGTCAAGACCGCGCAACAATGCGCCGCCACCGGTGAGGTAGATACCGTTGCGTACAATGTCGGCATAGAGCTCGGGGGGTGTCGAGTCGAGTGCACTCAGTACAGCGGCCTCAATTTTCGAGATAGACTTCTCGATGCAGTGGGCCACGTCCTGATAGGTTACCGGCAACTCCATGGGGAGAGAGGTCATACGGTTGGGGCCGTGTACGATATAGTCCTCGGGAGGATTTTCCAATTCGTTGAGCGCCGAACCGACATTGATTTTTATCAGTTCGGCCGTACGCTCGCCCAACTTGATGTTGTACTGCCGACCCATATACTCGCGAATGTCTTCGTTGAGTTCATCGCCGGCCACACGTATCGACTTGTTGGTAACGATACCTCCCAGCGATATAACGGCAATCTCGGTTGTACCCCCACCTATATCGACAATCATGTTGCCTTCAGGTGCTTCAACATCAATGCCCACACCGATAGCGGCAGCCATCGGCTCATAAATCATATAGACGTCGCGCCCGCCGACATGCTCGGAAGAGTCGCGTACGGCACGTATCTCTACCTCGGTACTGCCAGAAGGGATACATACAACCATTCGCAGCGACGAAGAGAAAAGAGTGTGACGCATGGATACCATCTTCATCATACCGCGCATCATCTGCTCAGCGGCATTGAAGTCGGCAATTACACCGTTTTGCAACGGGCGTATCACGCGTATGTTTTCGGGGGCGCGGCCATACATGGCCTGCGCCTCATGTCCTACGGCTTTGAGTTTGCCGGTGCGGTTGTCGAGGGCTACCATGGAGGGAGCGTCGACCACGATTTTGTCGTTGTAGAGAATGATCGTGTTGGCCGTTCCCAAATCGATGGCTATTTCCTGATTGAAAGAGAAAAATCCCATTGTTTACTGAACGTTGAAAGGTGATTAGTGTTTGAAATGGCGAATACCGGTGAATACCATGGCTATACCGTTAGCATTGCAATAATCGATGGTGAGATTATCGCGCACCGAACCGCCGGGTTGTATCACCGTATCGATACCCTCTTTGTGGGCAATTTCCACACAATCGGGGAAGGGGAAGAAGGCATCAGATGCCATGACAGCCCCTTTGAGTTCGAAATTGAACGATTTGGCTTTTTCGATAGCCTGACGCAACGCATCTACACGCGAGGTCTGCCCCACGCCACTGGCCAGGAGTTGCTTACCTTTGGCCAAGACAATAGAGTTTGACTTACTGTGTTTCACAATTTTATTGGCAAACAGCAAATCCTCGACTTCTTCGGGTGTTACCGCTTTCTCGGTAATCTGTTTGAGTTCCTCGGGTTTTTCTCGATGCAGATCCTTTTCTTGCATCAATACACCATTGAGCAACGAACGGAACTGGATTGTGGCCTCAGGTGCTTTCTTCTGTACCAACACGATGCGGTTTTTCTTCTGATAGAAGATGTCGAGAGCGGCCTGTTCATAACCGGGAGCAATGATGACTTCAAAAAAGATTTTATTTATCTCTTCGGCCGCAGCGGCATCGATAACGGCATTGGTTACCAGCACACCACCGAATGCCGAAACGGGATCTCCGGCCAAAGCATCGTTCCAGGCTTGAAGAAGGGCAGGCCGCGAGGCAATACCGCAAGCGTTGTTGTGTTTCAATATGGCAAATGTCAACTCATCAAATTCGGAGATAAGCGACACGGCGGCATCGATATCAAGCAGGTTGTTGTAGGAGATTTCTTTTCCATGCAACTGCTCAAACATCTCGTCGAATTTACCAAAGAAAAATCCTTTCTGATGGGGATTTTCACCGTAACGCAAAGGTTTGGAATCGTTGCAGGCAGCCCGGAATGCCGTATAATTGCCTCCGTCGAAATAGTTGAAGATGGCGGTATCGTAACCCGAAGATACGGCGAAGGCCTCCTTGGCAAACCAATAACGGTCTTCGAGCGAAGAGGCAGCGCCTTTTTCGTTGAGCATTTCCAACAGAGGAGCATACTGTGCCTTGGAAGCCACAATGACCACGTCTTTGAAATTCTTGGCAGCGGCACGGATAAGCGAGATTCCGCCTATATCGATTTTCTCGATGATGGCGCTCTCATCAGCACCCGAAGCCACGGTCTCCTCAAAAGGATAAAGGTCTACAATGACCAGGTCGATTTCGGGTATTTCATATTCGGCGATTTGACGACGGTCGCCCTCGTCGTCACGACGGTTGAGGATACCACCGAAAATCTTCGGGTGAAGCGTTTTTACGCGGCCACCCAATATCGAGGGATAACCCGTGAGACTTTCCACGCTGCTGCACGGTATGCCCAACGACTCGATAAACGCCTGCGTACCACCGGTCGAAATAAACGACACGCCCTCGGCATGCAATTTTTTCAGGATTTCGTCCAAACCGTCTTTGTGATAAACCGAGACTAATGCGGTTTTGATTTTCTTATTTTCAGCCATATCGTTGTGATTTTGTTCATTTTTTGGAGGTACAAAAATAGACAATTTGGCGAAAAATCACAAAGATTTTCCGCCACAAAAAAAGAGGGCTTTTTCTTTTTTTTCATTTCACGGGTCCAACCCGCTCAAAAGATTGTAAGACAAGGGCTGCAACTCAACGATGTTCGCCCCGCGACAGGCTGGCGCGATAGAGCCTCATCTGACACTGCCGGCAATCAAACTCCACGCGCAGCAGCGTGTCGCGATATTGCAGATAGAGAGGTTCTTTCCAGGTATTCTTATCGGGCGATACGGCTCGCTCTCGCGGACATTTTCCCCACTGTTTCTTGATACAAAAGCGTGTGAACATCAACGCGGCATCATCGACGGGCCGGCACTCATAGGCCGGCTCTATGTTTTCCACACCATGGTCGCGATAGAAGGTCCGCGCCAAATGGTTGGATACATTTCCCAGATAACTCAGCGAAGCAGCGGGAAAAGGGGCAGCCCCTTCGCTCCGGCGACGGGGCCGGCGATAGGCCATACGCCGCACCCGGGTCAAGGCTTCGATGGCTTTCCGACGCAAATCGGCGAGAAGAGAAACGGGAACAAAGCAGTCGCGTGTCGCGGCGACGTCGACACGGCGGGCTTCATAATGACTGTCGCCCAGACGGGAGAGCTGCCG
>CAJLYN010000112.1 GCA_905210875.1 uncultured Bacteroides sp.
AGCCGATTGCCCCTTCTTTATTTATAACCGGCCGATGCTGGCTGAGGGAATTGGCGACCGTTTGTCGCCGACAGAGGTTTCTCTCAAAGGATATACCTTGTTGCTGGTCAAGCCCGAAATAGCTGTCTCTACCGCCGAAGCCTATTCACAAGTCGTGCCGGCCGTTCCCCCTGTTGCCCTGACCGATATTTTGAAACGACCCGTGAGTGAGTGGCGCGACCTTCTGGTCAATGATTTCGAGCCGAGTGTTTTTGCGCATTATCCCGAGTTGGCACATCTTAAAGCTTCGCTTTATGAAAAAGGCGCTGAGTATGTCTCCATGTCAGGTTCAGGTTCGACAGTATACGGACTTTTTCGTCATTTGCCGGTTGGATTGGAAAACGACTATCCCGGTTGTTGCGTGTGGAGTGGCCCTTGCCTTTATTGAAGAAAGCGTCTAGATAATTTTATGGGCTGACAAAACGACTCTTTATGTAGGATTGGCAGCATTTTTGCTCTATCTAGGAGAAAACGAATTCATCATACACCTTCGTTGTAGGGTGTATGAAGTTGTAATTATTTGAAAATGAAAAATAAAAACAGATATAAAATGAAAGAACAGACATCGGAAAATCCTGAAAAGGGAATGGAAGAAAAGTCGGAAGTGACAGAAGAACAGAATCAAAACACCCAGGAGGAGGCTCTTCCCGCCGACGAGGCTGACACTTTGGCAGCCGAGAATGAACAACTGCGGGCGCAAGTCGAGCAACTTAAAAAAGAGTATCTGTTGGCAAGGGCCGATTTGGAAAACTTCCGCAAGAGGACTTTGAAAGAAAAGGCCGAATTGATAAAGAATGGAGGTGAAACCTGTCTTAAAGACATTTTGCCTGTTATCGATGATTTTGAGCGAGGTCTCCAAGCTGTGAGTGAAAGCTCTGACATAGAGGCAGTAAAACATGGCATTGAGCTTATTTACAATAAGTTCAGAGCCTATCTCGATAGACATGGCGTTAAAGAGATACCAACAGACGGAGCCAATTTCGATACGGAGTATCACGAGGCGGTAACCACATTCCCGGCTCCGACACCCGAACAAAAAGGAAAAGTGATAGATTGTGTGCAGAAAGGGTACACGTTGAACGATAAAGTGATACGTTTTGCCAAAGTTGTTGTTGGAGAATAATCTATCGTAAAAACGTTAAAAACAAGAAGATACCCATGAGTAGCAAGCGAGATTATTATGAAGTGCTGGAGGTCGCCAAAACAGCAACGGCCGAAGAGATAAAAAAAGCATACAGAAAGAAAGCCATTCAATATCACCCCGATAAAAATCCTGGCGATAAAGAGGCTGAGGAAAAATTCAAAGAGGCTGCCGAAGCTTATGAAGTGCTGAGTAACAGTGAAAAAAGAGCCCGTTACGACCAATTCGGTCATGCTGGCGTGGAAGGCGGAACATCGGGATTTGGTGGTTCGGGAGGTATGTCGATGGAAGATATCTTCTCTCATTTTGGCGACATCTTCGGTGGCGGATTCGGTGGTTTCAGCGGATTTGGAGGTTTTGGCAGCAGCTCGCGTAGCGGAAAACGTGTCAATCGAGGTTCTGATTTGCGGGTGCGGGTAAAACTCAATTTGCAAGAGATAGCTTCTGGTGTAGAGAAAAAAATAAAAGTCAAGAAGTATGTTTCTTGTCCCGATTGCAAAGGTACAGGAGCCGAAAAAGGCTCAGCCTATGAGACTTGTTCTCAGTGCAAGGGAAGCGGGGTTATCACCCAGATGCGTCAGACCATACTTGGTACCATGCAGTCGACTACGGCCTGCCCCAAGTGTGGCGGCGAAGGCCGTATCATTACCCACAAATGTCCGAAGTGCAACGGTGAGGGTATCTTGAAAGAAGATGAGGTTATCACCATTAACATACCTGCAGGTGTATCCGATGGCATGCAACTGTCGATGAGTGGTGCTGGTAATGCTGCACGTCATGGCGGAGTGAACGGAGATTTGCTCATTTTGGTGCAGGAAGAACCGCACCCAGAATTGCTGAGAGATGATAACGACTTGATATACAATGCTCTTATCGATTTCCCGACAGCGGCATTAGGAGGTACACTTGAAGTCCCGACCATAGATGGTAAAGCCAAAGTCAAAATTGAGCCGGGAACTCAACCTGGTAAAGTGTTGCGACTGAAAGGAAAGGGTTTGCCTTCGGTCAATCGTTACGGGGTAGGAGACTTACTGGTGAATCTTTCGGTATATGTGCCTGAGACACTTACGGCTGAAGAACGAAAGAAAATCGAAGAGTTGCGGACTCCCGGTTTCACGCCGAGCAAATCGGTGAAAGACCGTATATTCAGTAAGCTACGTCACATGTTTGAATAGCGCTATCTCGCTTGAATGCTAAAAAGGAGAGGGTTCTGTCATGACAGAACCCCCTCCTTTTTATATAAATCAAATGGGTTATAGTAGCAAGTGGCAGATTCCCATATAGATGAGCATACCGATGATGTCGTTGGATATGGTAATAAACGGGCCTGTCGCAATGGCCGGGTCGAGATGGATTTTTTCAAGGGCGATGGGAACACAAGTCCCGAATATTGAAGCGAAAATCACCACCGAGAACAGAGAAAGCGAGACACATATTGTCAACGCTGCCCCACCCAGCAGAAAAAAGTAACAGGCGGCAAATATCAGTACCGAAATCGTGCAGGCATTGATAATAGCCACGCCGAGTTCTTTCAGAATCTGTTTGCCGGCATGGTTCAATGAGAGCGATTTATTGGCAAGGCCCTGCACGATGATGGCCGAAGATTGTATGCCGACATTTCCTCCCGTACCACCTATGAGGGGAATGAACAGGGCAATAGCCGGATTGAGAGCAAAACTTCCCTCGAAGTTACCCAGAATGACCGAGTTGGCAAGGCCTCCTATCATACCGATAAGCAGCCAGGGCAGTCGGGCCGAAGTCTGTGTAAGAATGGTATCGGTGGTCTCTACGTCCTGTGAGATACCCGAAGCCATCTGGTAGTCGCGTTCGGCCTGTTCGCGCACCTCGTCCATGACATCGTCGACCGTGATGCGGCCCACCAGTCGGCCGATGCTGTCGACGACCGGCAGAGCTACCAGGTTGTATTTTTCAATAGTCTGGGCCACTGTCTCAATGGTGTCGTCGGTACGCACCGATACAGGGTCTTTTTTCATGACATGCTTTATCTTCGATGCCGATGGGTGTGTTATCATCTTTTTTAGAGGGAACACGCCGCGCAATTTGTTGTCGTCGTCGACTACATATACATAATATATCTCGTCCATGTCCTCGGCTTGACGGCGCATCTCTTTCATGCACTCGGGCATACTCCAATTTTCGTTGACGACAACCATCTCCGTACCCATGAGACCACCGGCTGTGTTTTCGTCGTATTTCAACAGGTCGACGATATCACCGGCTTGTTCGGCGTCGTTGATGTGGGCAAGTACCTCTTCCTGGGCATCTTCGTCGAGGTCTCGTATCAAGTCTACGGCATCGTCGGTATCGAGGTGGTCGATGTACTCTTTGGCTATGGTTTCGCTCGGTAACTCTTTGAGGAGTTTTTTGCGGTCGTCGTCGTCGAGTTCCATCAGCACATCGGCGGCGGTTTCCTGGTCGAGCAGTTTATAGAGAAACTCGGCTTCTTCTATGTCGAGGTTCTGATACAGTTCGGCAATATCGGCCGGGTGCAGATCTTTCAGCAGCTCTTTGGCTTCCTCTTTGTTGTCTTCGGCAATGACATTCCGAATGTGTTCGATGTATTCTTCGGTAAATTTTTCCATGTGTCCGGACTATTGCTGGGGAAGAATGGTCTCTATATCTCGGGTAAGGGCAATGAATTGTTCGACAGACAATTGCTCGGGACGTTTGTCAAAGATGGGATTTTCCATCAGTGGGCAATCTTTCCCTATCAAAGGTTTGAGTGAGTTACGCAGGGTTTTCCGCCTTTGGTTGAAACCTGTTTTTACGATTTGCTTGAATAGCATTTCGTTACACCCCAAGTCAGTAACCGTATTGCGTTTCATGCGTATGACGGCCGATTTTACTTTTGGGGGTGGGTCAAATACCTGCTCCGACACGGTGAACAGATATTCGATGTCGTACCATGCCTGCATCAATACGCTCAATATTCCATAGCTCTTGTTGCCCGGCTTTGAAGCCATGCGCTCTGCAACTTCTTTTTGTATCATGCCGCTGCAACACGGAATGTGGTCTTTGTAATCGAGCACTTTGAAAAATATCTGGCTTGAAATGTTGTAGGGGTAATTCCCGATGACGCAGAACTGCTCTGGAAAAAGTTTTTCAAGGTGCAGTTTTAGGAAATCTTCTTCGAGAATACGCCCTTCGAGCAAAGGAAAATGGGAGCGAAGATATGCCACCGATTCCCGGTCTATTTCTACGATCGTAAGGTCGTGCCCACCTGCTAGCAGAAACTGGGTGAGTACTCCCGTTCCAGGCCCTATTTCGAGTACCGGCATTCCCTTGTATTCGGCAAGCGTATCGGCTATGCGCCGGGCTATGTCCATGTCTTTCAGGAAATGTTGTCCTAAAAATTTTTTTGGTTTTACGGGCGAGCGCATGGGGAATGGAATTTTGATTGTAATTATAACGGTAAAATCGGCGGCCTGTTTTCACAAAAAAACTTACCTTTGCGCCACACAAAGGTACAACAATATTTTTTTTTATCAGACAAGTTGAGGAAAAGTTGAAAAAAATACTGTGTAACATAGTAAAGTTTTTGATTCCCCTTTGTTGTGGAATCGCTATATTCTGGGCCTTATACAGTCGCCTTGATACGGACCAGATTATGCGTATCCTGCAATCTGAAATCAAGTATGGCTGGGTCGTACTTTCCATGATTGTGGGCGTAGTGAGTCATATAGTCAGAGCTCTGCGTTGGCAATTGCAGTTGAGGGCGTTGCAACATCCGGCCTCTTTCCGTACTTTGACCAATGCTATTTTTGGTACATATGCCATGAACCTGTTGTTCCCCCGGTTGGGTGAGGTGTGGCGATGCGGTTATGTGGCCAGGCGAGAGGGCATGTCTTTTACCTTGTTGCTTGGCTCGGTAGTCTCCGACCGTTTAATGGATACGGTTTCGGTCGTATGTCTCATCGTGGCTGTCTTTTTCTTGCAGATGCACGTCCTGCTTGATTTTTTAAAGCAGTATCCCGTTATAGAAGAGACTCTTGTCTCGGTAATATCATCGCCTTATCCCTATCTGTTGATTGTGCTGATAATCGGCTCTTTGGTGTGGATTTTCCGTTCTCGTCGGGAATATCGTTGGACAAGAAAAGTGAAAGAGATGATGCGAAATCTCTGGTATGGTTTCCGTACGGTATTGACGATGAAGCAGAAAAAACGGTTCCTTATTTACACCGTTTTATTGTGGCTCTGCTATTATCTGCAACTCTATCTTTGTCTTTTTGCTTTTGCCGATACGGCTCATTTAGGAGCCTTGGCGGCACTTTCGCTTTTTGTCATGGGGAGCATCGGTATGGGTATACCCGTGCAGGGCGGTTTTGGTCCATGGCATTTGGCCGTGATGGCTACGTTGGCTATTTATGGTGTTACCGATCCCAATGTGGCCGGCTCTTTTGCCCTTGTGGCTCATGGCTCACAGATGGTTGTTATCGTCATATTGGGTATCTACACTTTTTTCTCTATCATGTTGGAGAAAAAACGACCAGCAGAACAATCTCCGGTATCGGAGTCGCAGGATAACATCGAATCCTGAGAACAAGTTTATGTAAACACGAGGGGCCCCGTTGTGCACACATGCGCGCAACGGGGCCCCTCGTGAAGTATATTTGCTATTTATTCGATGACACCACTGGCCAGACAGAGCCGATGGTCGGGGCTGTATACGACGCCAAACTGTCCGGGGGCAATACCTTGTATGCGGTTGTCAGAGACGATGCGCACCTTGTCTTCGCCCGTACGTTGCAGGGTGCCTCCGGTAAATTCGGGCGTGTGGCGGTTTTTGAATGTAATGCGGGTGGGTTGCGTGAGGTCGCCCAGCGGATTTCCTGTGATGAAGCGGAACCCTGTGAGGTTGAGCTCTGTACCGTATTGTGTATCCGGGTCGAAACCATTGGAAACGAAAAGCGTGTTGTGCTCAATGTCCTTGCGTATGACAAACCATGGACCGCCACTCAGTCCCAACCCTTTTCGTTGACCTATGGTATGGAACCAGTATCCTTTGTGTTTTCCCAACTTTCTGCCGGTTTCGAGTTCGATAATATCTCCCTCTTTCTCGCCCAGGTAGTTGCGGATAAACTCGTTGTAATTGATGTTGCCGAGAAAGCATATGCCTTGACTGTCTTTGCGTTTGGCACTGGGCAGAGCGGCTTTCTCGGCGATGGCCCGCACTTCACTTTTCATGAGACTGCCGAGTGGAAACATCAGTTTGGATACTTGCAGCGTGTTGAGCTGGGAAAGAAAATCGGTCTGGTCTTTGACCGGGTCGACGGCCGTGCCCAGGTAGGTGATGCCCTCTTGTTCGACAATGCTGGCGTAGTGCCCTGTGGCGATTTTGTCGAAATCCTTTCCCCAATATTGCTCAAAGAAGCCGAACTTGATGTATTTGTTGCACATGACATCGGGATTAGGGGTGAAGCCGCGTTTTATCGAGTCAAGGGTGTATCCCATGACATACTCCCAGTATTCGTCGTGGAGTGAAACGATTTCGAGCCGGCAGTTGTACTTGCGGGCCATGTAGGTAACAATTTCTATATCTTCCTCGGAGTTGCAGTGGAGCGTCTTGTCCTTGTCTTCCATGCCGATGCGTATGTAAAAGAGGGTGGGGTTGTATCCGGCCTCTTTCAGCAGGTGTACGACAACCGAGCTGTCTACTCCTCCCGATACCAGTGCTGCGATTTCCATGAGTGGTAGATTTTTTTTGATGAAGCAAAGATAATGCAAACCCGAAAGAGTAGGAACGGTGTTGCCCTGTTTTTTCACTTTCGGTCTATGGGCGTGGTGTTGGTTGTTCTCGAAAGATGGAGAGAATAATAAAGAGCGGGAATGAAAATTTCCGCTCTTTATTGTGACTCCGACAGGATTCAAACCTGTAACCTTCTGATCCGTAGTCAGATGCTC
>CAJLYN010000113.1 GCA_905210875.1 uncultured Bacteroides sp.
AAATATCGCGACTCACCTGCCGGTTACCCATGAGCCGGTCGAAGAAAGAGGGGCTGGAAAAGAAATCGGCCCGGCTGCCCGACAGCTGGAAAAACCGCAAGAGATACTTCAACGACAACCCTTTGGGGGGTATCGAGTCGCGCAAGTCCTCACCATAACACAAACGGTCGCGCTGTAACGGATTCTTGTCGTAGCCCGGCAAAGCCACCGGCGTAAAGGTAAACGAGCCGAATGTCGAGTCGGGATAACCTATCACCTGAAAGGGCATATACGTACCGCGCCCGACACTCACCCGCGTAGCCTCGAAAAAGCAAAGCGACGGATAGAACTGTATCGACTTGTCGTTAGGCAGATTGGGCGATGGCTTCACCGGCAGGCTGTATGGGTCGCCATGCCGCCAACCACAAATCGGAACGACCTGCAAATCAAGCGCAGCAGTGCCTCCCCAGTTCTCGCCCCGAATCATTTGTGCCAACTCTCCGACCGTAAGGCCGTGCAGCACCGGCAGGGGCAGCGCACCGACAAACGAGTGCAAAGAATCTTGCAGCACCGGCCCGTCGACATAATCGCAAGGGTTGGGCCGGTCGAGTACCCACAACGACACCCCCTCCTCGGCCGACGACTGCATGAGATAATAGAGCGTGGTGATGTAGGTATAAAAGCGGGCCCCCACATCCTGTATGTCAAATATCAGCACATCGACATCGGCCAACTGCTCAGGAGCAGGCTTCTTGTTCCGTCCGTAAAGCGAATAAACCGGCAAACCGGTACGGGAATCTTTTCCGTCGGAAAGAGTTTCTCCCGCATCGGCCGTCCCGCGCAAACCGTGTTCGGGTGCAAAAAGGGCCACCACCTCTACCCCGCGGGCTAGCAACGTATCAACCAGATGTGTAGCGGTGCCTGTCAACCGTGAGGTATGGTTGACCGCCAAGGCCACCCGTTTTCCTTCGAGAGCAGGCAACCAGATTTCGAGGCGGTCGGCTCCCACTTGTACACGAGACTGTGCCATACCCCAATGAGACAAACACAATATACTGAAAAGCAGAATTGGAATCCGTACATTCATAATCGACGTTTTAGGTCATAAAGATAACGATAAAATAGATTCCTATTCCATATCTGTCGATAAATAGGCTACATCAGGCAGATAAAACCATCGACAAACGAATCCCCATAGAAAAATTTCCCTATCTTTGTTAGACCAAGATAGGAGGAGGTTCATCATAGTCAATTTGAAAACTGTGTTTTCTCTTGCCTCGACCCACACCTTTTCGTATCTTTGTAGAAAGCCACGGTCGGTCTTTGGGCTCAAACGCCCGACGAGAAACACTTCGGTCTGCCCCCGACCGCCCGGTTATATAATTGACATACGCCCATTTTCCCATGAAACACACTTTCGTTCTGTCGATAATACTTCTATGCTGCCTCTCCTCGCAGGCAGCCCAACTCCGTACCGAACAACAGCCAACAGCCCGAACGGTCGGACAAACCGAAACCGTCAGCAGGCCCTCTTTTGACCAGTCCATCATGATACTCGGCTTTGAAAAACCGCTTTCGTCAAAAAAAGAGTCGCTTCTCATACAGAACCGCACCCGGGAAACCGTCACCCGCATCGTACTGCGGCTCGTATACCGAACCCCACAGAACGAAATGCTCGACTATCGCGATGTAACAATCGACGAAGAGATTCTGCCCGGCATGACCAAGAAAATCACCATTGACAGTTTCGACCAGAACCGGCAATATTATTACTACCTGACCCCGCCCACAGGGAAAAGCATCGAATCGAGTTATGCATTCAAAATCACATTCACCCTATTACGGTACGACATAGCCATCACTCGCCCCAATACCCCCGAAAGCGCGCAATAGAGTGTCTGTCGGCTCACCTATGATACAATGAGGCCCGAGGCTGTAAACCAGTCTCGGGCCTCACATATTCTCATGCGGCATTGTGCCTATACTTTGAGGCTACCCCAGGTATGATTCTCTTCTCTGCGACGGTGTACCGTGATGCGATAATATAAATCGACCAACGGGCGCAAACATTCATACCCTAATATACGCAGGCCCAATACGGGCAAATCCAAGGTCCGGGCAAATCGTTTATAAAACAACATCTGCATCACCCACCGCCACAACAACAGCAACAGCGTAACGGTCCACACCAACGGGTGCCAAGGTTGTACACACCACATTGCAACTACTACTCCGTAAAAAAGATAGACCGACCATTTTTCTCCTTCAAAGAGCCATCGCCGGCTATGATGCAAATAGGGCTCGGTAAAGCCATAACGCATACGCCATATACGCCAAAGCGACACCGCGTCGTCGGTATGTAAGTCGATCCAACTGTCGGGCGAAATCTCTACCCGAGTATTCCGAGGTGTAGCCACCTCGTTTATAAAGAGGTCGTCATCGCCATAACGAAGATTCAATGTACGAGAAAATCCCTTATGCTCGAAAAACAGGGACTTGCGATACATCACATTGGTACCTTCACCCATATAAGGACGCCTCCGCAACGCGCACGAAAGGTAACGCAGCGAAAAGAGCAAACGGTCGTAGGCCGCATAGCGGCTCTGGTCGGGAGCCGACATATCAAAGCGGGTATATCCCAGCACAATGTCGACACCCTCGGAAAAACGGCTCATCATATTTCGCAGCCACCGACGGGAAGACGGTACACATGTTGCATCAATAAGCACGACATAATCGTTGCGCACGGCCTTAAAGCCGAGCGTTATGGCCAACTTCTTGCGGCTGAGAGCACACGCATCGGCCGGCACATAGGTCGAATACAGACGCGAATATTGCCCGGCATAGAGGCGGAGCAGGTCGCGCGTCTCGTCGGTCGAAGCATCATCGACGACCACCACCTCAAAATCGGGATAATCCTGCGCAAAAAGCTCGGGCAGATTTTGCCGCAATGAGGCAGCATTGTCGCAGGCATATACAATCAACGACACCGGTGGCAACGAAGATTCTGCAATATCGCTGTCCTTACCGACAGCACGACTGGCACGGACGACCCGACCATAATAGGCCTTGTCGACATACAACAGCAACAACAAGAGGAGTACCGCCACCACCGCACAGACCCCGGCAACCACATTTACCGGCTGCGAAAACGCTTGAAGAAAATATTCAAAAATCATAGTCAGACTTAATACGACACAAAATTAGATAATCTCGACAAGCCGCCCAAGTTCCAAATGGCAATTTTCTTCCATGTCTTTCTACCTACTAGTTAATAAAAATTTTTACGAACAATAATACAAGACATAAAACACAACAAATGCCCCCAAAAGTCGTTAGAAATAAAAAGTCAATTTTGCAGATAAAGGTCAAAGCTACTATATTTGCACTCCGAATATCGTAAAAACGTTATTGCTTCATGAAGAAGAAAATCTTATTCACGCTACTAATTCTCTCGGTGGCCATTTTTCATTCGTGTAAATCGTATAAAGAGATTGCCTATGTACAGGGTTTAGCATCGGGTGACACACTTGCCTTAGCAGAAAAGTATGTCACCACCATCAATACCAACGATGCCTTGCTTATTACCGTATCGGCTGCCAATCCCGAAGCTGTAGTCGCATACAATCCGCCCGTAAGCAACACTCTTAAGCCTGAAGAGACCCAACTATCATCGAATCCTTCATTGCAAAATTACCTGGTCGACCCCGACGGATATATTGAATATCCTTCATTGGGACGCATTAAAGTTGCCGGACTCACAAGGTTTCAACTGGAACAATACATAAAAAAAGAGTTGGAGCCCTACGTTACCGATCCTATCGTCAAAGTACAACTTCTTACCAACAACATCACCGTTCTGGGAGAAGTCAATTCACCCGGCACCTACAAAATTCCCAACGAGAGGCTTTCCTTGTTCGAGGCCTTAGGTTGTGCCAAAGACCTGACCATATACGGCCGTCGTGACAACATACTCATTACCCGAGAAGCCGCCGATGGTAAACTCGTGAGCATCCGGGTCGACCTCACCAGCCCCGATGTATTTTCCTCTCCAGGATTTTACCTGCAAAAGGGAGATGTCGTTTATGTCGAGCCTAACGAATACCGTAAATCCAACTCGAGCTACAACAGCAATAAGCAATTTAATGTCTCGATGATATCAACCATCATCAGCGGCGCATCTGTCATCGCATCGCTCATCATCGCATTATTTGTCAATTAAAATAAGACCCATACGACTTATACATGGAAAACTTTAATAAAAACAGCGCATTGATAGACATCGATTTTTCGGGTCTCATCAAAAAATATCTAAAAAACTGGTACCTGTTTGTCATTTCAATTATCGTTTGCGGAGCGATAGCCTTTCTTTATGTAAAAACTAAGAAAGACATATTTTTGGTAAAAGCCGACATACTCATCAGCTCTGAAAGCGGAGGCGAAAGTATGCAGTCGTCCATGTTGAAAAGCTTTTCATTCGGCAACCTGGTCGGAGGCGGAGGGAAAGTCGACGATGAAATAAATATCGTTTCGGCACACTCCACCCTACGGAGAGTTGCTCAGGAACTGAGTATGAACAAGCAGCACATCGTCAAACACGGTCTATTGGAGAAAGAAGATCTCTACAAAGAATACCCCGTCGAAATCTATGCCTCACCGTCGGTAGAAGACACCTTGAGCAGCACACTCCGATTCAAGGTGCGCATTGACAAGAAAGGGCACATCGTCGTCAAACCCAATAAACCGCTCGAAGGGCAGGAAAAAGTAGAGAGCGACCACTTCCCTATGATGGTACCCACCGCATACGGCAACTTCATTCTTAACACAACCGCCACCTACACACCAGGGCAGAAACTGGCTACCGACATATCCATCTGCGGATATGACAAAGCCGCCGAAGGCATAAACTCCAACACCTTTATTTCCATACCTGAACGTCGCTCCAACCTGGTACACCTTGAAACCCACGAAAGTGATATCGACCGTGGCAAAGACCTTCTCAATACCATCATCAGAATTTATAACGAACGGGGTATTGTTGAAAAAAACAAAGAGGCCGACCTCAAAGCCCAATTCATTGACGATCGCATAAATCTCGTCATGCAGGAACTGACACAAGCCGAAAAACAGATTGAGGAGTATAAAAAGAAAAACAATATCACCGACATAGAGACCGAAGCCCAAATCATACTGGAACAAAATACGGCTCTGAAAGAGAAACAAATCGAAATCGAAGCCCAAAAGCAAATGGTAGAGATTATCGAAGATTTTCTGAAAGATGAAAAAAACCGATACTCACTCATACCCTTCAATCCTACCTTGTCGGATAAATCATCGGCGACTGCCGTACAACAGTACAATGAACTGGTACTTAAACGTATGGGCATAGCCTTTTCGGCGAAAGGTGATAATAAGTCGCTGGCCATTCTCAATCAGCAAATCGATGCTTCTCGTGACAACGTCCTAAGCACCCTCAATGGCATCAAAGAAAGTTTGGGAATCTCTCAAAAGACAATCGTTGAACAAGAGAACAAATTTGAGCAACGCATAAAAAATATGCCTACACAAGAGCGAGAATATATCGACATGCAACGTCAGCAACTCATCAAGCAGGAGTTGTTCCTCTTTTTGTTGCAAAAACGGGAAGAAAATGCGCTCAACCAGTCTATGGCAACCCCTAAAAGCACTATCGTGAACGAGGCTTACCACATGAGCGAACCCATCAGTACCCCCAAAATCATCACGCTCTTCATCGGACTCTTGATCGGAGGCATACTTCCCATCATCTATCTTTATCTTAAAGATCTGTTACGCACCAAGTTCTCAACAAGAAGTGAGCTTGAAGCTATCACATCTCTTCCTATTTTGGGTGAGATCTGTACTCACAGGCACAGCAAAGAGCACATTGTCATACGAGAAGGAGAAAACAGCTCCATCTCCGAGCTATTCAGGCTGATCCGCAACAATATACAATTCATTCTCAACAAGGAGAACGAGAAGGTCATTCTCGTTACTTCAAGCGTCAGTGGTGAAGGAAAATCGTTTATCAGCAGCAACCTAGCCATTTCGATTGCACTCCTCGGAAAACGGGTTCTGCTCATTGGTATGGACATCCGTAACCCACAATTGGGACAGAATCTTAACCTGCACAGCGCCAAAGGCCTGACCAACTATTTAGCAGATGCCCACACCTCGATCGACGATATCATTCTTCACGATGTAATACAGAAAGGGCTTGATGTCATTCTGTCTGGACCTATTCCTCCTAATCCCTCTGAACTGCTATTAAGCGATAAAGTTGACAAACTCTTTGACCAACTTCGTGAACGATACGATTACATTATCATCGACTCGGCTCCCGTAAGTATGGTAGCCGACACATTCAGTCTCGCTCGCATTGCCGACACCACCGTATATGTGTGCCGAGCCAACTACACCAAAAAGGAATACATTCGTTACGCCAACCGTATTGCAGCTGAAAAGCGACTGGGAAAAATATCTCTCGTAATCAACGGCACCGAAGCTCAACAGGGATACGGTTACGGGAAAAAGAATAAAGAATAAATATAAAAAACATATACAGAAAGATTAAAATTAAAAAACCAATATCGTACACTTTTCACATTCATAGGGTATGAGTACGACTGTATCGTACTCATACCCTACAATAAAAAAGACGCAGGGCGAGAGATAACGAGATTAAATACTCTCTCCTTATATAAGAGTAAAAACCAGGAAAAGATAGAGCCTACGGATAGTCATAAACTTACATCAGATAAAATAGATAATATGATTTTAATGCAATTACCAACATATTTATCTGCTTTTGTTGATTTTTTAAACAAATATTTTGATGACAAAAATTATCTTTTACGAGATATTACTCCTAAAATTCTTAATGATTTTTGGGCTTATGCTCTTTTATATGGAAAAGTTAGTCAAAAAGACGGCAGCCGCGGACCTTTATCCGCAAGGAGCGTCCAGAGTTACAAAAGC
>CAJLYN010000114.1 GCA_905210875.1 uncultured Bacteroides sp.
GGCCAGGCCGCGCCACATCACGATGTTGTGCCACTCGGTACGTTCGGGAACCTCCACACCCGAGCGGGTGGTATAGCCGCGCTCGCTGGTAGCCAGCGGGAAGTTGGCCACGGCCACATTGTTGTCGACATATCTCACTTCGGGGTCTTTGCCCACGTTGCCGATGAGAATCACTTTATTGACTGACATATTTTTTCGATTTTGGTTTCCCTGCAAAGATACACGAAAGAGGGGCAACCGCCAACCGTGTGTTCCAATTTCTTTTCAACACTCTTTTCAACCGCCCTATCCAGGAAGGTGCGGCACGGAAAAAGTAGCGGCGGGTGGGAAAGCCTGTAAACTTTCCTTCCCGCCGGAAAAACGGAACGACACACGCCCCGCCTCAGAGACAGGCTTTCATGGCACGAATAACGGCCGATGAAAAACCGGCATGGTCGAGCTCGTTGAGCCCCTTGATGGTGACTCCGCCGGGGGTGGTTACCTTGTCTATCTCAATGGCAGGGTGGGTATCGTTGTTGAGTATCAGCTCGGCAGCCCCCTTCACCGACTCGGCAATCATTTTCATGGCAGCCTGCGGAGCAATGCCCATCTCGACACCGGCCTCGGTGGCGGCATGGATATACTTCAACACATAGGCAATGCCGCAGGAGGTGAGAATCATGGCGGCATTCATCTGCGACTCGGGAATCATCATGGCGAGCCCCAGTTCGTTGAAGAGAGAGAGTACCGTCTGTTCCTGCTCGGGCGAGGCGTTGCGCGAGGCAATGAGAGTCATGCTGGCCAACTCCGATATGGCGGTGTTGGGTATCATGCGGAAAATCGTGCGGCTATCGCCCAGCACCTCTACCAAGTGTTCGAAAGTCACGCCGGCAGCTATCGATACAACGACATGGTCGGGACGGAAGGTTATGTCGCCGGCCACCGAATCGACCAGCCACGGCTTCACGGCAAGAATCACCCACTGGGCGGCATCGACGGCCGTCTGGTTGCAGGTTGTGGTATTGATGGCCGGGTTGAAGCGGGTGAGCGCATCGAGTTTCGCAGCCGAGGGGTCGGCTACCCAGATGTCGCAGGGAGCGACCACCGTGCCGCGCGACAACCCGCGGGCTATGGCTCCCCCCATGTTTCCGGCACCTATAATGGCTATTTTCATGATTACACGTTAGAGGGTAAAACTTTCTTGAAACGTTCGATAAAATCGGCAGCCTCCTCCATCGACAGGCAGAGCGGCGGCAGCAGTCTTATCACATGTGCGCCGGCCACACCCGTGAAGACTTTTTGGTCAAACAGCAGCGATGTGCGCAACTCCTTGATGGGAGGCTCAAACTCGATACCTATCATAAGACCGCGACCACGCACCTCCTTGATGCCGGGCAGCTGTTTGAGCTGCTCCATGAGCCAGGCACCCACACGGGCGGCATTATCGATGAGTTTCTCACTCTCCATGATGTCGAGTACGGCGATGGCAGCCGTGCAGGCGAGATGGTTACCGCCGAAAGTGGTTCCCAACATACCGTAAGAGGGGGTGAACATGGGGCTGATGAGCAGTCCGCCGATGGGGAATCCGTTGCCCATGCCCTTGGCCATGGTGATGATGTCGGGGCGAATACCGGCGTACTGATGGGCAAAGAACTTGCCGCTGCGGCCGTAACCCGACTGAACCTCATCGATGATGAGTACGGTGGCAGTGTCGGTACAAGCCTGGCGCAACTGACGCAGGAATTCGTCGGAGGGCAGTTGTATGCCACCCACTCCTTGAATGCCTTCAATGACGACAGCACATACATCACCGCCGGCCAGCTCACGCCGCACGGCCTCGATGTCGTTGAGCGGGAGAAAGACCACCTCGAAGGTGTGGTTGATGGGAGCGATAATCTTGGGATTGTCGGTTACGTTTACCGCGGCCGAAGTGCGACCGTGAAAAGAGTGGGCAAACGAAACAACCTTTTTCTTCCCGGTGTGGAACGAAGCCAGTTTGAGGGCATTTTCGTTGGCTTCGGCCCCCGAGTTTATAAGAAAAAGGCTGTAATCGTCGTAGCCCGATGCGCGACCCAGCTTCTCGGACAGCTCCACCTGCAACTTGTTGATGACGGAGTTGGAGTAGAAGGCGAGGCGGTGAAGTTGGGCGGTGAGCTTCTCCACATAATAGGGGTGGGTGTGGCCTACCGAAATCACGGCGTGGCCGCCATAGAGGTCGAGATACTCGTTACCCTTGTCGTCGTAGACATGGCACCCTTTTCCTTGCACGACATTGATGTCGAAGAGGGGATATACATCGAATAGTTTCATAATCGTAAGTTTTAAAATTCGGTCAGAAGGCCGACGGTTTGAGTTTGAGACCGGCCACCTCGGTGAGCCCGAAGAGCAAGTTCATGTTGTGAACAGCCTGGCCCGACGCTCCTTTGAGCAGGTTGTCGATGGCCGTGAGGATAAGCAGTTTGTCTCCGTGTTTTTCGAGATGAATCAGGCACTTGTTGGTATTGACCACCTGTTTGAGGTCGAGGTTGGCATCGGTCACAAACGTGAAGGAGTGGTCGTCGTAATACTCGTCGTAAAGCCGCCGTATCTCGTCGAGAGCCACGGGACAGTCGGTGTACATGGAGACAAAGATGCCCCGGGCAAAGTCGCCACGCACGGGAATGAAGTTGAGGTCGGTCGAGAAACTGTGCTGCAACTGACTGAGGCTCTGTCGTATCTCGGGCAGGTGCTGGTGGGTGAAGGGTTTGTAGACCGACATGTTGTTGTTGCGCCAGCTGAAATGCGACGTGGCCGAGGGTTTCTGTCCGGCACCGGTGCTGCCGGTGATGGCCGTGATGTGCACGGGATTGTTGAGCAGGAGATTCTTGGCCAGGGGCAGAAGGCCCAGCTGTATGGCTGTGGCAAAGCAGCCGGGATTGGCGATGTGCCGGGCGCGAATGATGCGCTTGCGGTTGAGCTCGGGGAGCCCGTAGACAAAGTCATGCTCTTCGCTTTCGATGCGATAGTCCATCGAGAGGTCGACAACGCGCAGCGTCTCGGGCAGGGTGTGCGACTCCATGAACTTGCGGGTGTCGCCGTGAGCCGTGCAGAAGAAGAGACAGTCAATCTCGTCCAGCGGAAGCTGGTCGGTAAACACGAGGTCGGTCTCGCCGAAGAGCCCGCTGTGGACATCGGTTATGCGGTTGCCCGCGTTGCTGGCGCTGTTTACAAAAACAATCTCTACATCGGGGTGATTGATGAGCAGCCGCAGCAACTCACCTGCGGTGTATCCCGCCCCGCCTATGATTCCTACTTTTATCATGTGCTATTTTTTTGTTCCCGACGCACCGCGCTATACGGGACGTGCGGGAATTATCAACCATAAAACTATATAGGCCAAAAGGCCTGCAAAGGCCGTGAGCAGCGAAAGCAACACATACACGACACGCACCACCGTGGGGTCGATGTCGAGGTATTCGCCTACGCCGCCGCAAACACCGGCAAGAATCCGGTTGTCGGTCGAGCGAAAAAGTTTTTTTGCCGGGGCCATGTTACAACGTTTCGTCGGGGTGATTGGTATAGTACACGCGCAACGGTGTAGAGAGAACCTTGATGAATCCCTTGGCGTCTTCGGCCGTCCAGCCTTTCTGCATCTCGCCGTACTCGCCAAACTTGGTCTTCACCAGATCGTCCTTGGAATCGACACCCACGGTCGAGAACGAGAGCGGACGCAGTTCGAGAATGACTGTACCGTTGACATTGCGCTGCGAGCTTTGCAGCATGGCTTCGATGTCGCGCATCACCGGTTCGAGATACTGGCTCTCGTGGAGGAACATGCCGTACCAGTTGGCCACCTGGTCTTTCCAGTACTGTTGCCACTTGCTCAGGGTGTATTTTTCGAGGAAGCGGTGTGCTCCGATGATGAGCATGGGGGCTGCGGCCTCGAAGCCTACACGGCCCTTGATACCGATAATGGTGTCGCCCACGTGCATGTCGCGACCGATACCGTAGGCTGCACCTATTTCCTCTACTTTGAGTATGGCTTTTATGGGGTCGTCGTAGGTTACGCCGTTGACACCGCAGAGCTCACCCTCCTTGAATTCGAGGCGCAACTCCTCGCTGCCGGTCTTGGTAACCTGTTTGAGGTAAGCACTCTCGGGCAGCCCCTGCTTGGAGTCGAGTATCTCTCCGCCGCAAATCGAGGTGCCCCACAAGCCCACGTTATAGGAATATTTGAGTTTGGTCCAGTCGGCAGCAAAACCGTGCTGGTTGAGGTAGTCGATTTCGTACTGACGGGTGAGTGCCATGTCGCGCGTAAGGGTGATGATTTCGACTCCGGGCGTGAGCACGAGGAAGGTCATGTCGAAACGTATCTGGTCGTTACCGGCTCCCGTCGAACCGTGTGCGATGGCATCGGCGCCAATCTCCTTGGCATAACGGGCAATGGCCAACGCCTGGAAGATACGCTCGGAGCTGACCGATATGGGATAGGTGCCGTTGCGCAGCACATTACCGAAGACCATGTATTTGAGGCTCTTCTCGTAATACTCCTGCGTAACGTCAAGGGTTACATATTTGACGGCGCCCAATTTATAGGCATTCTCTTCGTTCTGTTTCAGCTGTTCGGCGCTGAAACCTCCGGTATTGGCACAAGCGGCATATACTTCATAGCCCTTCTCCTTGGCCAGGTACATAACGGTAAACGATGTATCCAATCCGCCGCTGAAAGCAACGACAACTTTCTTTTTCTTTTCCATATCTCGATGTTTATTTGTTTTCGTCGTGGTGATGATGTTCTTTCTCTTCATGGGCCTTGGGGTCATAGAGCATGGCGGTGCAGATGCAGAACTTGCGCTTCTTGGCCACCAGTATGTCGTGGTTGATACACCCCTCGCAACCGCGCCAGAAGGCGTCGTCGTCGGTAAGCTCGTTAAAAGTTACCGGCACATAACCCAGCTCGGTGTTCATCTTCATGACCGCCGCACCACTGGTGAGCGAGAAGATTTTTGCCCAGGGCCAGCGCAGACGGGCCAACTGGAACGAAGCCTGTTTGATGCGCTTGGCCAGACCTATACCCCGATATTTGGGGTGTACGATAAGTCCCGACGTGGCCACATACTGCTTGTTGCCCCACGACTCTATATAGGTAAATCCCGCAAATTCATCGCCGCACAGGGCAATAATGGCTTTACCCTCTTTCATCTTCTGAGCGACATACTCATGTGTGCGCTCGGCGATGCCGGTGCCGCGCACCTTGGCTGCCTCTCTGATGGTATCGAGTATCGTATCGACATATTTTTCGTGCGAGGCATCAGCCACCATCACTTCAATATTCTGAGATTCCATTTTTCAAATTGAATAAGTCGAATGTATTTTTATTATTGAATATTCGGTATAATTATGCGTAAAGCCTCTATGGCCTGTTCGCGGCTCACTCCCTCTCGCAGAATAAGGAGTACGGTATCATCGCCAGCCAACGTTCCCAGCAACTCGGGCAAGGTATGGGCATCGATATCGCTCGCCGTGCTGCCGGCATAGCCGGGCCGGGTCTTGATTACCGCCATATTGCCCGAAAAGGCAATGGAGAGAAATCCGTTTGAAGCGGCAAATGCGCCTCCTCTCGATATTTTGGGGCGGCGCGCCAGGCCGGCCAGTTCGGGCAGAATATATTGATACCCCCCAGCCGGCAACGAAACTTTCACGATTTGGAGTTGCTTCAAGTCGCGCGACAGTGTGGCTTGCGTCAAGTCGAACCCCTGCTCATGCAATCGCTGCAACAGTTCTTCCTGACCGCCTACACGATTGGCGCTCACTATCGACTTTATAGCCTCCAACCTATTGACTTTATCTTTCATTATCGTGCATATTTATTCTTAGAGGCTGCAAATATACGCATAAAAATTTATCCTCATACACTTTCTTTCATTTTTTTGATAAAATATTTAC
This sequence comes from uncultured Bacteroides sp., assembly GCA_905210875.1. Lineage (GTDB taxonomy): Bacteria > Bacteroidota > Bacteroidia > Bacteroidales > UBA11471 > Caccoplasma. Next base: position 5,905 of record CAJLYN010000114.1, read on the forward strand.
CACAAGAGCAACAAAAACACCCAATCACCTGTTATTCAGGAATCGATTAATATACGAGTGAATTTTTATTCTAAAATAAACAGATATTCATACATAATAAAAATACGACCATTCGGTCATCTTAGGAGAGGTACGGGCGAGACGGTCTCTTATTTGCAAAGATCCTTGACAAAAGGCATGGCCCCACAGGCCGTCTGATCGCACGTGCAAGGCACAACCGACGCATATCCTTGCGCCAGACAGTACTCGTCGGTATCAACGGCATCGGGCTCTACATTGACAAAATGGCCGGTTAGAAAATAACCTTCTCGTCCATCGCTGCCGGTACGCCACTCATATTCCTCGGTCCAATAACCGCGAGCTTGCCGACACACCCGTATGCCACGAGCGGGAAGCACGGGGAAATTCACATTCAGACACACCCCATCGGGCAACCCGCGCCGCAGCACCTGTGTCACCAACCGCCGCACCTCATCGCGGCAGACCGAGAAATCGGCATCGGCATCGTGCGACAAGAGCGAGAAGCCCACCGCGGGAATACCCACCACACAGCCTTCGAGTACCGCTCCCATTGTTCCTGAATAGAAGATGCTTATACCCGAATTGGAACCATGGTTGATGCCCGAGAGAATAAGGTTGGGGCGACTGTCGGGAAAAACGTGCAACGCCAATTTCACACAATCGACCGGCGTCCCGTTGCAGGTATAACATTCGGACCCCGAAAATGCAGCCACGCGGCTCACCCCAAGTGCCACACCCGAGGTAATCGCTCCCGACTGTCCCGAGCGAGGCCGGTCGGGGGCTACAACACGCACATCGCCCAAGTCGGAAACACAATCGGCCAGAAAATGCAGACCTTTGGCCCCGATGCCGTCGTCGTTGGTAAGAAGAATGCGCGGGCGGAGGAGAGAATCTGAATCGGAAGAAAACATATATTATCACAATTTTACTGTCCGACAAAGATACAAAAAACCGTCGTTGACAGAAAACCTCTTTTA
>CAJLYN010000115.1 GCA_905210875.1 uncultured Bacteroides sp.
TGACCACAGGCAGCAGCCATACCCCTGAAACCATACATTAATCCCGGCCGGAAGCCCCATACTCCCGGCCGGGTCAGAAAATAAAAAGCCAATGAACATACTCGAACTGAGCGAACAAGAAATCATTCGTCGCAACAGCCTCGACGAGATGCGGAAACTGGGCATCGAACCCTACCCCGCCGCCGAGTATCCCGTAAACGCCTATACCGACGAAATCAAAGAATCCTTCTCCGACGAAGCTCCCCAACGGGAAGTTTCGGTAGCCGGCCGCATCATGAGCCGCCGCATCATGGGCAAAGCCTCCTTTATCGAGCTCAAAGACTCGAAAGGCCGCATACAAGTCTACATCTCCCGCGACGACCTCTGCCCCGGAGAAGACAAGGAACTCTACAACACCGTATTCAAGAAACTTCTCGACATCGGCGACTTCATCGGCATCAAGGGCTTTGTGTTCCGCACCCAGATGGGCGAAATCACCATTCACGCCCAGGAACTCACCGTGCTGGCCAAGTCGCTGCGCCCGCTGCCCATCGTCAAGATCAAAGACGGCGTTGTCTACGACGCCTTTGAAGACCCCGAGCTGCGCTACCGCCAACGCTACGTCGACCTGGTCGTAAACGAAGGCGTGAAAGAGATATTCATCAAACGCAACCGGGTGTACAACTCCATGCGCGAATTTTTCAACTCGCGCGGCTACATGGAGGTCGAGACCCCCATACTGCAATCGATTCCCGGTGGTGCCGCCGCACGGCCCTTCATCACCCACCACAACGCACTCGACATTCCGCTCTACCTGCGTATCGCCGACGAGCTTTACCTCAAACGCCTTATCGTGGGCGGATTTGAAGGCGTGTATGAATTCTCCAAGAACTTCCGCAACGAAGGCATGGACCGCACGCACAACCCCGAGTTCACCTGCATGGAGATATATGTCTCCTACAAGGACTACAACTGGATGATGAACTTCACCGAGCAGATGCTCGAAAAAATCGCCCTCGACGTCAACGGCACCACCCAAGTGCAGGTGGGCGACAACCTCATCGACTTCAAGGCTCCCTACAAACGGGTAACCATGACCGATGCCATCAAGGAATTTACCGGCATCGACATCACCGGCATGAACGAAGAACAACTGCGCGACGTATGCCGCCAGCTCGGTATCGAAATCGACGACACCATGGGCAAAGGCAAACTCATCGACGAGATATTCGGCGAGAAATGCGAAGGCAGCTTCATACAGCCCACCTTCATCACCGACTACCCCATCGAGATGTCGCCCCTCACCAAGCGCCACCGCAACAACCCCGAGCTGACCGAACGCTTCGAACTGATGGTCAACGGAAAAGAGTTGTGCAACGCCTACTCCGAACTCAACGACCCCATCGACCAGCGCTACCGCTTCGAAGAGCAGTTGCGACTCTCCGAGAAAGGTGATGACGAAGCGATGTTCATCGACAACGACTTCATACGCGCACTCGAATACGGCATGCCGCCCACCTCGGGTATGGGCATCGGCATGGACCGCCTCGTCATGCTCATGACCGGACAGTCGACCATTCAGGAAGTACTCTTCTTCCCGCAGATGCGTCCCGAAAAAACCCAAAAGAAAGACCCCGAAAGCGCATACGTAGGCATCGGCGTTCCCAAAGAGTGGGTTCCCGCCATACAGAAAGCCGGCTACCTCACCCTTGAAGCTCTGAGCAGCGCCAACCCCAACAAGTTGCAGCAAGACTTGTGCGGGCTCAACAAGAAGTACAAACTAGAACTGACCAACCCTACGGCCGAAGAGGTAAGAACCTGGGTCGAAAAAGCCCGATAGCGAAAAAAACATCTAAAATCAGAGAGGAGGAACAACGATGAATCTCCCGGGAAAAGTGGCCATCATCGGAGGCGGCACATGGGCTACCGCCATCGCAAAGCTCGTCTTGTGCAATGCCGACTCCATCAACTGGTACATACGCAACGAAGACACCATCGAGGAGTTTATCCGCTCGGGGCGCAACCCGATGTACCTGTCGAGCGTGAAATTTGAAATCAGCCGCATCGGATTCTCGGCCGACATCAACAATGTCGCCAAAGAGTCGGATACGCTCATTCTGGTCACGCCCTCGCCCTACATCAAGTCTCAGCTCAAAAAGCTGAAAAGCAAGGCCCTGCAAGACAAGTTCATCATCTCGGCCATCAAAGGCATCGTACCCGACGAGAATCTGGTCATTACAGAATATCTGAAACGATACTTCAAAGTTCCCGGCGACAGGCTGGCATCGTGTCGGGGCCGTGTCACGCCGAGGAGGTAGCCCTCGAACGGCTCTCCTACCTCACCATAGGCTGCCCCGACCTGCGCAACGCCCAGATGGCTGCCGACCTGCTGCGTACCCCGTTCATGCGCACCACCACGTCGACCGACGTCGAAGGTATAGAATATGCTGCCGTGCTGAAAAACGTCTACGCCATCGCAGCCGGTATATGCAACGGCATGAAATACGGCGATAACCTGCAAGCCGTGTTGGTGTCAAACGCCATACAAGAGTTGCAACGGTTTGTCAACGTGGCCAACCCCATGCCCCGCAACATCTGCGAGCCGGCCTACTTGGGCGACCTGCTGGTAACGGCCTATTCCAGTTTCAGCCGCAACTTCCTCTTCGGCACAATGATAGGAAAAGGCTACTCGGTAAAGGCAGCTCAGACCGAAATGGAGATGATAGCCGAAGGCTATTACGGCACCAAGTGCATTACTGAAATCAATGAAAAGCTGCAAGTGGAAATGCCGATTCTGAATGCTGTGTACAACATACTTTACAAACGCAAGTCCATTCCCTGTGAACTGCGCCAACTGGCTGATAGGCTGCATTGACCTCATACCGATACAAAAGAGTGAGGGGCGCTCCCATACGGGCACGCCCCTCACTCTTTTTGCAGGAACAAATGTCATCAATGGCAACAGCCACCACCACAGCCATCGTGGTCGTGGTCGTGATCGCCACAACCACCACCGCAACTGTCGCAACCACAACCGCAGGAATGCACGGGGTTAAGCTCTTCGGGCGTAGCAGGACGCACCGTCTTGACCGTACCCACAAAGTGAAGGTTCTCACCGGCAAGCGGGTGGTTGAAGTCCATTACCACAATATCTTCTTTCACGTCGAGTACCGAACCATTGAGGCGGTTGCCACTGGCATCCATCATGGGCACGGTATTGCCTGGGAAAATATATTCGTCGTCGAATTTACCATCGACCTCAAACATTTTTTTGTCGAGTTCAAGCACATGGTCTTCATCACGTTCGCCATAAGCGTCGTTACAGGGAATCACAAAATCGAAAGTGTCGCCCACCTTCAAGTCCATGATTTTAGCCTCGAACGAGGGAAGCATCTGCTCCACTCCGCAGACAAAACGCAGGGGAGAATCTTCCGAAGTTTCCTCCATCAGTTCGTTTTCGGGACCAACAAAAAGTTTATACGTCAATTCGACAAATTGTCCGGGTTTGATTGTTTCCATATAATAAATATGTTATTAAATAAGTATTCACGGTATTTCCCGCAAAGGTACGAAAGGTTTTCCAGATTCCTGGCGTCGGACTCAAAAATTACCTTATATTAAAGATGTAAAGTCACAGAAAGAACAAAATCATAACGAATGTGTTATTGTTCAAGAAAAACAAATCAAAACCTTTGTATTAAAAAAAATATTTGCATCTTTGCAGTCAAAAGATTGTTAACAACCACGACTGTCCGCGAGGACCGCATATATCATTTACAGAATTAACTCAATTATGGAAAAAGAACAAAAACCCCGCCGTCCCCGTATTGGAGAGGCAAAAGGGGCCGCTTACCGTGAAGGAAACAGCGAAAAGTACGAAAAGGTAAATTACTCTCGTCGCAACGATTCGGACTACAACTACAACAATCGACGTCCTTACAACAACGAAAACCGCAACTACAACCGTCGGAACGACAGTTATGGCAGTAGCAACTACAACTACAATCGCAGTAACTACAACAGCGACAATTCCCGTCCGGCCGAAGACAACTTCAACCGCTACGGCGACTACAGCCACAACCGCAACTACGGAGAGCGCCAAGAAAATAACTATAATCGTAGCAACTACAATACAGGAGGCTACAACCGCAACAACTACAACAACCGCCGACCCTACCGACAAAACAACGAAACGGCCGAAGAGCCCAACTTCAATACCGTAGGCGAAAACAACCGTTCCTACCGACAGAACAACCGCAGCGGATACAACAAGCCCTACGACGGCAACACACAACGTCGGCCGTTCGGCAACAACCGTAAACAACGCCCGGTCATGCCCCGCCGCGTCGTTTACGACGAGAGTACCATAGACCCCAACGAACCGATACGCCTCAACAAATTCCTGGCCAATGCCGGCGTATGCTCGCGCCGCGAAGCCGACGAATTCATACAAAAGGGCGAAATAAAGGTCAACGGCGAAGTCATTACCGAGCTGGGCACCAAAATCACCCGCAACGATGTGGTAACCCACAACGACAAGGTGGTCCTGCCCGAACACAAAATCTATGTGCTGCTCAACAAGCCCAAAGACTGCGTTACCACCTCGGATGACCCCCAAGGACGCCTCACCGTCATGGACATCGTGCGTAACGCCTGCACCGAGCGCATCTATCCCGTAGGACGTCTCGACCGCAACACCACCGGCGTGCTGCTGCTCACCAACGATGGCGACCTTGCCTCGAAACTGACACACCCCAAATACATCAAGAAGAAAATATATCACGTATGGCTCGACCGCGACGTCAACGAAGAAGACATGCAACGCATTGCCGACGGCATAGAACTTGAAGACGGTCCCATACACGCCGACGCCATCAGCTACGCCACCGACACCGACAAAAACCAGGTGGGCATAGAGATACACTCGGGCCGCAACCGTGTCGTGCGCCGCATCTTCGAGTCGCTGGGCTACCGCGTCGTCAAGCTCGACCGTGTATACTTTGCCGGCCTCACCAAGAAGAACCTCCCGCGCGGACGCTGGCGCTACCTCACCCAACAGGAGGTAAACTTCTTGAAAATGGGCTCTTTTGAATAATTTACAGACAAAAATCAAACAAGAATAAGAGAGGAACAATCACATGGAAACGCTTAAACGCACCCGCATTGCCGACCTGTTCCGCACCCAACCCATAGGCACGACCGTCATGGTGAAAGGCTGGGTACGCACTCGCCGGGGCAACAAACAAGTAGGATTTATCGCCTTGAACGACGGCTCCACCATAAAAAACCTGCAAATCGTCGTAGACCTTGAAAAGTTCGACGAAGAGACCCTGAAACTCATCACCACCGGAGCCTGCATCTGCGCCACCGGCCGACTGGTCGAGTCACAAGGCAAAGGACAGAGTGCCGAAGTACAGGCCGAAACACTCGAAGTGTACGGCACCGCCGACCCGCAGACCTATCCGCTTCAAAAGAAAGGACACACCATGGAGTTCTTGCGCGAGATAGCCCACCTGCGTCCCCGCACCAACACGTTCGGAGCCATATTCCGCATGCGGCACCAGATGGCCTACGCCATACACACCTTCTTCCACCAGAAGGGATTCTGCTACTTCCACACCCCCATCATCACGGCATCAGACTGCGAAGGGGCCGGACAGATGTTCCAGGTAACCACCAAGAACCTCTACAACTTGAAGAAAGACGAGAACGGCGCCATCATCTACGACGACGACTTCTTCGGCAAGCAGACCAGCCTCACCGTTTCGGGCCAACTCGAAGGTGAGCTCGGCGCCACAGCGCTGGGTGCCATCTACACCTTCGGTCCCACATTCCGTGCCGAGAACTCCAACACCCCGCGGCACCTGGCCGAATTCTGGATGATAGAGCCCGAAGTAGCCTTTGCCGACCTCGAAGAGTTGATGGACCTCGAAGAGGAATTCATCAAATACTGTGTCAAGTGGGCCCTCGACAACTGCCAAGACGACCTGCAATTCCTCAACGACATGTTCGACAAAGGTCTTATCGAACGCTTGCAAAAGGTGGTAGAGACCGAATTTGTGCGCCTACCCTACACCGACGGCATCAAGATACTCGAAGAGGCCATCGCCAAAGGACACCAATTTGAATTCCCCGTATACTGGGGCTGCGACCTCGCCAGCGAACACGAACGCTACCTCGTAGAGGAACACTTCAAGAAACCGGTCATCATGATCAACTACCCCAAAGAGATAAAAGCCTTCTACATGAAACAGAACGAAGACGGAAAGACCGTACAGGGTACCGACGTTCTATTCCCGCAGATAGGCGAAATCATCGGTGGCAGCGTGCGTGAAGAGAGCTACGACAAACTGATGGCCCGCATCGAGGAGTTGAATATACCCATGAAAGACATGTGGTGGTATCTCGATACCCGCAAATACGGAACCTGCCCGCACGCCGGCTTCGGACTGGGATTTGAACGCCTCATGCTCTTCGTTACCGGTATGTCCAACATCCGCGACGTGATACCTTTCCCCCGCACTCCCAAGAATGCCGAATTCTAAACGGCACTTTCCATAAACAAAGCGTGGCAGCTCTTGCAGGCTGCCACGCTTTGTTTTTTATTTACAACTCAATGAAGCTATTCCCGATAAAGCAGCGAGACGGGGCCCGCTATGCCCGAGGCAACCAGCGTATCGGCCGGGGTAACAATTTCGGGGTAGGCATAGGTTATGCGTTCATCGGCCGGTCGTGAAGCATCGCCTATCATGCGATTCATCAGCGAATTGGCTACATACAGTTCGAGCACATTATCGCCGTCGTGCACAAACGGGGTGAGGTCTACCTCCCAAGGAGAGCACCACACAATACCCGCCTCCCGGCCGTTTACCACCACACGGGACACTACACCAAGCGACGAGAAA
>CAJLYN010000116.1 GCA_905210875.1 uncultured Bacteroides sp.
CTACGTATTGCCACAGAACCTCTCGGTAATGGTTCCGGGGTCAGTCGTCGGTAAGCGAGAAATTCTTGTCGGCAAAGAGAGCGGCCAGACCCGAAATCTGTTTCAGCCGCAGCAGCTCGTCCTTGTCCATGCCGATGTTGCGCTCTATCCAACGGTCGGACATGCCGGCGCGGGTCAGCTCCGATACGATTTCGCTCATCAGTTCCACATTGTGCGTTCCGCGGGCGCGGTTGTGGCGTATGGTCGAGGCCATACGGTTGGAGAGGTCTTTCTCGATGACGACGACGGGCAGCAGGCCGTGCTCGCGCTCGTAGATGCGGCGCGAGGTCTTCATCACCATGTACCGGTGATAGCCGTCGACCAACTCATACACATCTTTGTCGGCCACATAGTAACACACACAGGGCATCGTGTAGCCATCTTCCCATATCGAGAGTTCGAGCAGTTTCATCTCGGGAGGCGCCACCACATTGGGGTTGTAGGCATTGGCCACCACTTTGTCGACCGGGACGGCCATCACTTTATATACCGGACTTCTGTACCGGGGTTCCTTATCTGTCTTCGCCATAATATTTCTTATACTTTTCCATGATTTGATTGCGACGCTCTTTCTCGTCTTTGGTGGGAGCAAACCCCATGTATTTGCAGGCATGGTCGTTTTTGAGAATGCAGATGCACATACGCTTGAACGAGGGCAACTCTCTGAACTCTTCGATGTCGATGTCGTCGAGATACTCCATGCGCACGGGTTTCTTGTCGGTCTTGTAATTGGTAGAGTCGCCCACAGAAATCTCCACCCCCATGCGGCGCAGTTTCTCTATGGTCTCGTCGGCCAGGCAGCCCCCCTTGTTTCGCCAGAAGGCGATGCTCACACTGAGCTTGTCGAGATAGCCCTTCCTGATGTCGTCGGGCAGGGTACTCAGCAGGAAGTGCATGTAATCTTCCCAGGTCATGCCTTTGGGGCACTTTACCTTGTACCAGCCCATGGCCGAGGTATTGCCGTAGATGCCGGCAAAGTTCACACCGTTCACCCGGTTTATCATGCGGCCCCACATTTGGGGGTCGATGGCCCGGTAGAGTTGCAGGCTGGGAATGGCCGCCGAGATGAAGGGGCTGGCCACCCGTTGTTTTTCGAGAGAGACACCGGCCTGGTAGTAGAGGTCGTAGAGGTGGTTGTAGGACCAGCCGAAGCGGCCGTTGGCCACCCACACGTCGGTCGTGCGCCAGTCGTAGATGGGGTAGGCGTTGTACACGTCGTCGGCAATTTTGCGCGTCCACTTGAAGCGTTCGTAGCAGCAATAGTTTTTGTCGCTGTGTATGGCCCGCCAGCGATTGAAGCTCTCCTGGGTGCGGATACCTACCAGGCAACAGGTGCGTGCGGCCCGCTTGTAGCGGTGCAGCCACTCGGCAAACTTCATCTGGAAGTCGTAGTCCCACAGGTCGTCGGAGAAGAAGTCGAAATCTTCTTTGCGGAAAGCCGAACGGGGCATCTCCCGCACCCAGATTTCTTTCATCTCCTCGTCCCACGGGCGCCAATAACTCTGGTGCATCGAGGTGCAGGTCGATACCTTGAAGGGCACGCACACCCGGTAAATGTCGAGTATGTCGGTATTCTCCGAGAAGACCTTTTCGACATACTGCAACGTGGCCGAGTACTGCACCTCGTAGTCCATGTGGAAGACACCGATGCGGCGTTTCAACTTGTGGCGTCTGATGTAGTCGATGCAGAGGTTGAGCAATACGCCACTGTCCTTCCCTCCTGAAAAGGATACATAGATGTTGTCGAAGTCGGAGAAAATCTTTTCTATGCGCGAGAGGGCTGCTTCATAGACATTACGACGTTTTTCCATCGCTCTCATCGTCTTTTGGTTTTACCTCAGTCTCATAAGGCTTCTTTTCTGCCTCATTCTTTCCATATCGCATTTTCACATACAGTTTCCACTCCCGTTCAGGCTGAAACCCCTTTTCCAGGAACACGGGTACATGACGGGAGTGTACGACAGCGACCAGCGGACCAATCGTGGCATACTTCGTTATCGCCTCTTCGATGAAGGCTTGCAACTGTTCCTCAGCGGCATCGGCCGGGACATAGTAGTTGTTGAGGTAGAAATATCCCTCGCGCCGTTCTATGGGAAAGAATCCTCTGACGGTTTTCCCGTCATCGTCGAGACCCACGAGCCACTCGTGCCGTGCCGATGTCTTGTAGGGATAGTTGTTGTTTTGTCGCAAAACAGCCGCACTCATGACAAGCGGAGCTACAAGATTGTACAGGCGGGGTGATGTGCCACCCAGAATTTCGATTTTCATGTATCTTTCAACATTTGTCGTGGCAGGGCTTTTCTTCCCCGCCGAAGCAAAGATAAGAAAAAAAAGAGTTGTTGCAGCAAATGTTTCCCGAGAAGAAAAGCCGGGTCATGCAACCCGGTTCCCACCCTTAATGAATACGGCCGGATTGTGATCCGGCCGTATGTGTTGATAGTTATATACCGTATCAGCGTATGTTCATCACTTTTCCGTCGATGACGTATGTACCTTGCGGCAGGGAGTATATCTGCGAGCGGTGCATGTGCAGTCTCACCGGTTGTCCCAGAATGTTGTAGACATCTACATAGAGCGATTCCGAGGGTACGGCATTGAGTACCTCTTCGAGGGCCATTGTCGTGGCGCGGGCGCTGTATGCATCGCGCACGGCGTAGTAGGCCGGTTTGGCACAGAAATAGGTATCGAAGAGCAGCGGCTCGCCCCGGGTGTAGTTGGTCGACCCGGGAATCCAGGAGTAGGCATCGGAGCTGCCCCATATCAGCAGCGAGGGAGAGTTGGCGTTGTTGAGGGTAACGTTGACGATTTTACGATAGTCGGCGGCCTGCTTTTCATACGCCGTCTGCGAGCCAAACTGGCTTGTGGGCAGGCTGATGTCGAGTTCGGTAATGATGCAGTTCAGCCCCAGCTCGGCATAGCGTTTCATGTTGCGGTCGAGTTTGGCCGAGTCGACCGACCCCTGGTAGAGGTGGGCCTGCAATCCTACACCGTCGATGGGTACGCCGCGGGCTACCAGTTTCTTCACCAGATTATAATAGCGGTCGGCCTTGTTGTTGCCGGCAAACTCCACGCTGTAATCGTTGATGTAGAGTTTTGCATCGGGGTCGGCCCGACGGGCGTAGACAAATGCCGAGTCGATGAAACTCTCGCCGATGACCTTCTGCCATATTGAGTTGCGGAGCGTCTGCGAACTGTTATCGCTCACACACTCGTTTACCACGTCCCACTCATGCACGCGTCCCTTGTAGTGCGAGACGATGGTGGTGATGTGGTTTTCCATGATTTTGAGCAGCTCGTCGCGTGTGTAATTGTTGTTGTTCGACGCACCCTCGGAGCCGGCACCCAGCCAGCCGGGCAGTTGCGAGTGCCATACGAGAGTATGTCCGCGCACCTTCATCTGGTGTTGTTCGGCGAAGGCCACCAGCTTGTCGGCCGTTTCAAACTTGAAGTTACCCTGTTCGGGTTCCATGGCGTCGAACTTCATCTCGTTGCCGGCCACAATCATGTTGAACTGGCTCGAAACCGTCTGCGTAACCACCTTGCTGTCGTCGTTCATGGCCGAGAAGAAGTTGGCATCGCCCGTTGCTACGGCAATACCTATGTTTTTCCCGCACTGTTCGGCGTAGTAGCGTATCGAGTTTTCGGCATCGGAACGGTCGTAGCCGAAATCGGCCACATCGACAATGCGCACGTTGTCGATGTAATATTCGGCATCGGTCGAGTTGAATCCCAGGCAGAGGGTTCCGCTCTCGTCGGTCGAGGCATCGATCTGGTAACACTTCGTCGTCCAACGTTCGGGAGGACATTGCGACACAAACGAGCCGTCGATGTAGACCCGCTTGTCGCCGCAGTAAATCATCAGTTGCTTGTAGGCGCCGTCGCTCGACGGGCGGTAGAGGTCAAAGACGAGAAAACGGCCTTCGCCGGTGAGGTCGGCCGCAGTGATGCCCAGGTCGTGCAGGGCCACCAGCGTGTTCCACGAGCGGCTCTTGATGTGCAGCACCTTGTTGGAGGCATCTTTGGGATCGGCCGCTACGATGGCCGACGAGGTGGAGATGTCGGAGTTGTAAATGTTCCACATGTCAACAGCATCGCCCACCTGACAGGATTCAAAATCTTGCAGCATTCTCTCTTCTACCGAGGCAGAGGCCGAAAATGCACAGAGCAAAAGGAGTAGTGTAAACAGTTTTTTCATAAGTAATATTTTCTTTTTAATATAAATACAAATATAAGCAACTATCTAAAATTCTGTCTAATCAATCAGATAAAATGGTCAAAAACATTTTTCCGTAACAGATATCTTCAAATTATAATAGAAGCAGACAAAACAACAAATAAAAAACTTTCTTCGTTACTTTGCCTCTGCTCAATAAATTAATTATATTCGAAAAAATTTATCCAAAACAGGAAAAGAAAATTATCTATTCTGCATTACCACTCGACAAATTCCGATCTCTTCAAACGCATTTATACAAGAGCGATGCACGAAGAATAGTCAACCTCCTAATATGAAAAAGACTCTACTGACAATTATCCTCATACTGTTTGGGCTGAAACCGGACCATACGACTCCCGCTCAATCGGGCGACAACAACGACGGAACGTTTACCAACCCCGTCGTGTGGGCCGATGTTCCCGACCCCGACGTGATACGCGTGGGCGACGACTTCTACCTGGTAAGTACCACGATGCACCTCATGCCGGGCGCTCCCGTCATGCACTCCAAAGACCTGGTCAACTGGGACATCGTGAGCTACCTCTACGACCGTCTCGACGACAAGCCCCAATATGACCTGGTGGAGGGCACCGTCTACGGACGCGGACAGTGGGCCACCTCGCTGCGTTACCGCGACGGTCGCTACTACGCCTATTTCTCGCCCAACGACACCCCCTTCAAAGGCTACCTCTACTCCACCGACAATCCCTCCGGCAAGTGGTCGCTCGTGGCCCGACTGCCCCATTTTCACGACGCCTCGCTCTTCTTCGACGACGACGGACGGGCTTATGTCTTCTACGGCACGGGACAACTGCGGGAACTCAAACCCGACCTGACCGGGGTACTGCCCGGCGGGATAGACACCACCCTCTTTGTGCGCGACGCCGAAGAGACCGGACTGCTCGAAGGGAGCCGCGTCGTCAAACACGACGGCCGCTACTACCTGCTGATGGTTTCATGGCCGGCCGGTGCACCCCGTCGGCAGGTCTGCTACCGCGCCGACCGCATCACGGGCCCGTATGAGAAACGGGTGATTCTCGAAGATGCGTTTGCGGGCTTTCCCTATGTGGGGCAAGGTACCATCGTCGACGACGGCCGGGGCAACTGGTACGGTATCATCTTCCAAGACCGCGGAGGCGTGGGCCGGGTGCTTACCCTCATGCCCTGCCGGTGGGTCGACGGCTGGCCTCTGCTGGGCAACGAGTCGGGCCGTGTACCCGAGACCATGAACAAACCCGTGGCGGGATTTTCTTCGCCGGGGTTGACGGTCAGCGACGATTTCAATGACAAGAATCTGAAACGCAACTGGCAGTGGAGCCACAACCCCATCGACAAATGCTGGTCATTAACGGCACGCAAAGGGTTCCTGCGCCTCTCGACAGGCCGCGTGGTAGAGAATCTGTTTCTGGCGCCAAACACCCTCACCCAACGCATGGAGGGGCCCCGGTGCCGGGGTATCGTCGCCCTCGACCTCGCGGGTATGAAAGAGGGCGACGTGGCAGGATTTGCTGCGTTCAACAGCGACGCGGGCGTATTGGCAATTACCTGCCGGGACGGGGAAAAACAGCTCTCGATGCAGAGCCAGTCGGTGAGCCTGACCGAAAAGGAGAAACGGGTCTCCGACGTCAAAGCAAGAGTGCACGAGACCGTTGCGCTCACCTCCGACACCCTCTACCTGCGCATCGACGGCGATTTCAGGGTAGGCCGCGACATCGCCACCTTCTATTACAGCCTCGACAACAAGCATTGGAGACAAATCGGCGCGGATTTTAACATGATATTCGACTACCGACGCTTCTTCATGGGCACCAAATTTGCCCTCTTCAACTATGCCACTCAGACTACGGGCGGATACATCGACGTCGACTTCTTCGACTATAAACGCCTCGACGAATAACACAACCTCCGCCCCTCTCTACACAAGAATATACAATCTCCCTTAAACATATACTCATGAAAAAACCGATATTGATACTGCTGACATTGTGTTGCGTATCTCTCCTGCATGCAGGAGAGGTGAAGCTGTCGGGCCCCGATGGGCGGCTCACGGTCGTCGTCTCCGACAGCGGAGGGTATGCCTCCTACCGCATACTGTACGACGGCATGACCTTTCTCGACGCCTCACCCCTCGGACTCACCACCGACGCGGGCGACTTCACCCGTGACCTGCACCTGGGCAATGCCTCCGACGCGTGTGTCGTCGACGAGACATACAGCCTCAGAAACAGCAAGAGAAGCGAGATACGTTACCTCGCCCACACAAGAGAGATACCTTTTGTGCAGAACGGGAAAACGGTCTTCAAGGTAATGTTCAGCGTAGGCAACAACGATGTGGCGTTCCGCTACACTGTCTGCCGCACCGGCGAGGCACTGTGCGGCGTGGTGCGGCAGGAGGCCACAGGGTTCAGGCTCCCCGCCGGAAGCACTACATTTCTCTGCCCGCAAAGCCCGGCCATGAAGGGATTTGCCCGCACAACCCCGAGCTACGAGACCCCCTACACCCCCGACGACACACCGGGCAAGAACGGACTGGGCGAGGGGTACAGCTTCCCCGCCCTTTTCCGCATTGCCGACCGGGGTTGGGTGCTGATTTCG
>CAJLYN010000117.1 GCA_905210875.1 uncultured Bacteroides sp.
GGCTGCCACACTGAGGACACACGTCGAGCGACTCCTGAGCATCTTCGTATCCGCACTCCATGCAGCGGTTGCGGTTGTGATTGACCGACCCGTAGCCGATGTCGTACTTGTCCATCAAGTCGACAATATCCATGATGGCCTGCGGGTTGTGCGTCGCATCGCCGTCGATTTCGACATAAAAGATATGTCCGCCACGGGTCAGGTCGTGATACGGGGCTTCGACCTCGGCTTTATGCTTGGGGCTGCACCGGTAATAGACCGGCACATGGTTGGAATTGGTGTAATACTCCCTGTCGGTAACGCCGGGAATTACGCCGAACTCCTTACGGTCCTTGGCCGTGAATTTACCCGACAGGCCCTCGGCCGGTGTAGCCAGAATACTGTAATTGTGATGGTAGCGCTCGGAAAACTCATTGGCACGGTCGCGCATATAGGTAATGATGCGCAACCCCAGCGCTTGCGCTGCGGCATCTTCGCCGTGATGCTTGCCGGTAAGTGCCACCAGCGCTTCGGCCAAACCGATGAAACCGATACCCAGCGTGCCCTGGTTGATGACAGGAGCTATCGTATCGTCGGGGCGGAGATTTTCGCAACCGGTCCACAACATGGTCATCAACAGCGGGAACTGCTTGGCGAAAGTGGTCTTCTGGAAGTTGTAACGGTCGTCCAGCTGGCGGGCAGCCACTTCGAGTATCTCGTCGAGCTTGGCCAGGAAAGCATTGACCCGCGCCTCGTGGTTCTCTATCGACATGCACTCGATAGCGATTCGCGGCAGATTGACGGTCGTAAACGAGAGATTGCCTCGTCCGATGGAGGTCTTCTCTCCGAAACGGTTCTCAAAAACCCGTGTGCGGCACCCCATCGTTGCCACCTCGTAGCGGTATCTCTCGGGGTCGTCGGCTCGCCACGACTCATGCCGGTTGAAGGGGGCATCAAGGTTGAGGAAGTTGGGGAAAAATCGCCGCGCCGTCACCCGACAGGCATAGCAGTACAGGTCGTAATTGCGATCGGTAGGCAGGTAGCTCACCCCGCGCTTCTTTTTCCATATCTGAATAGGGAAAATGGCCGTCGAACCGTTACCCACCCCTTCGTAGGTGCTGATGAGTATCTCGCGTATGATACAACGTCCCTCGGCCGAGGTATCGGTGCCATAGTTGATAGAGCTGAACACGACCTGGTTTCCGCCACGCGAATGTATGGCATTCATGTTGTGTATAAAGGCCTCCATCGACTGATGCACCCGTCGCACCGTACGGTTGATGGACTGCTGCTTGATGCGTTCCTCTCCCGTCAGGCCTTCGAGCGACTTGTAAAGATAATCGTCGATAGGCGCCTGGTAGAGGTGGGAATAGTCGGCCTCCATAAACTGCTCCATGACCTTTATCTCCTCGATATAGCTGAGCCGCACATAGGGAGCCAGGTAGAAGTCAAAGGCCGGAATCGCCTGTCCGCCGTGCATCTCGTTCTGCGCCGTCTCCATGGAGATACAGCCCAGAATACTGGCCGTCTCGATGCGCTTGGCGGGACGAGCCTCGCCATGGCCGGCACAGAAGCCGTGGGCAAGAATCTTGTCGAGCGGATGCTGTACACATGTGAGGCTCTTGGTCGGATAGTAATCCTTATCGTGAATGTGAATGTATCCGCTACGCACGGCATCTCTTGCCTCTTCGCTCAACAGATAGTCGTCGACAAAAGGCTTGGTCGTCTCGCTGGCAAACTTCATCATCATACCGGCCGGCGTATCGGCATTCATATTGGCGTTTTCGCGGGTAATATCGTTTGACTTGGCATTGATGATATCAAGAAAAATCTCCCGGGTCTTGGCCTTGCGGGCAATGCTGCGCTGGTTGCGATAGGCAATGTACTGCTTGGCCACCTCCTTGCGGGGACTCTTCATCAGCTCCATCTCTACCCAGTTCTGTATCTCTTCGACACTCATCTGCTCCCGACCGTTGCAGGCAATACGGTCGGTGATTTTCCGTATCAGCGGCTCGTCTTCGCCCTTCTCGGTGTGAAGCATCGCTTTACGAATGGCCGCCATGATTTTTTCCTCGTTGAAGCCGACAATACGTCCGTCGCGCTTAATGATGGTCTGTATCATATTTGTTTGCATTAAAAGGGTTGGTTACAGCACAACAAATGCAACAGGAAGAAAATGAATGGTGAAGGGAAATACACGAGAAATGACTTGTCCGTGTTGTCCGTGCTTTCGTCCCGAAGCATTTTTTACAACTTGCACACGGCAGGTCTTCTGACTCGTTCCATCTGTTGCGCCTTCCCAGTCCGTCGGGGCTTGGACCAGTGGCATTCTTGAACAGACCTTTATTCGGAACTTACAGCTACGGGGATAGTTCCTGACTTTCACAGGATTCCCTTTTAATCTCATTTTCTTTCACAAGGAAAACAAGAACCGAATGCACCGCAAAGATACAAACAAGGAAATTTGCGCGCAAGTTTTTCTATAAAAAGTTTTCCAAATCGGAAAACTTCTAAACAGAACCACGACACACAAATTTAGAGAAAAATAAAATTAACAACCTGAATAACAATAAATAATAGAATATATGAAAGTATTTGTAGATGTTAAAATAGAAAACTTCATATTTTTACATGGACTTAAAAATAGAAAAACACACTCCACACCTCCACCATTCTAACACTCACAAATAAACAACAAAGAAAAGAATCTATCCCCGTAAGAATCAGATATCCAACTCGTGCTTTATCGTATCGACCACGTCGAAAACCAGCGATTGAATAGGAGCAATCCGTGACTTGTGAAGCTCTTCACGAGGTACAAGCACTCTCAATCCCCCCTTGATACATTGAATGTCGATGCGTTCCGACATCTCCACTGGTTCACCATCAAGATGCATTACTCCTTCGCGTTCACGGGTTATCGTCAGAGCCGGTGTCTCAAAGGTCTTCACATTGGGACTGACACTAATCCACTTGGTAAACAACTGCACGGCCATGGGCAATACATCTATCGGGGTAACCGGGAACATTATCGTCACATCTATTTTACCGTCGTGCAGACTGGCCCTTGGTGTGATATAGGCATTATTACCATATTGCGAGGCATTGCCACAAGCAACAATAAAGGCCTTCTCTTGTATGACGCCATCAGGAGTCTCTATGCGGTAAACCTCATTCTTATAAGTAAGATACTCTTCTATGGCTTTCTTTATGTAGGTCATCTTGCCCCGATGCTTGTCTTCGGCAAACTTCTTGCTCACCCAGGCATCAAATCCCATGCCACAGGTGCAAAAAAACGGACGCTCATTGGCTTTGCAGTAATCAATATTGTCGACCACAGCCTCGTTAAGCATCTGCAAGGCACGTTCGGGATTAAGAGGAATGCCCAAATGCCGGGCCAATCCGTTTCCCGACCCTACGGGCACAATTCCCAATGCCGTATCGGTATGGACCAGTGACCGGGCTATCTCGTTGCAGGTACCGTCACCTCCGACCGATACCACACAATCAAATCCCTCTTCAACAGCCTGGCGGGTAAGTTCTACCGCATGACCCGCGTATTGAGTGAAAACAATTTCGGGAGCAAAGAGCTTCTTGTCGATGGTCTTATCTACCCACACCGGCACATTCTCCTTTGAGTGCGTACCCGAAATCGGATTGACGACAAACAATATTTTCTTTTGCTCCATACCAAAAGTCCATGACAGGATTTGTGCAACAAAGATAACCCAAAAATCAACTTCTCACAACAAATTATGCCACACCTCCTCATAACGATATTATTTTTGAGAATAAATAGTTCTTTTCAACACCAAAGAGCTATCTTTGTTATATTAAAAAACAGATACGACTCGTATGGATACACTTTTCAAGAACCCCATTGTTCGCAACCTGCTGGCCATTGCATTGGGGGTAACGGTTATTATCAATCCCCAACTTGGGCCCAACATTATCATCATGCTCATAGGGGCCACACTGGCTCTGCCGGCCCTCCTGGCCATCATCGGATATTTTACCTACAAACATAGCGATCGGCCTCTACCCGGCTATGTGCTGGCCGAGAGTATTGGTGCACTGCTTATAGGTATATGGATGCTGCTGCAACCGACATTTTTCAACGCCATTATCTTGATTGCACTAGGCATAATACTCCTCCTTGCCGGAATTTCCCAAATCATATCTCTGATACGTGCAGGGCAGGCAATGCCTATTCCGGGCGGCATGTATATCGTCCCGATATTCATCTCTATGGCTGGAATATTCTTGCTATTCAAACCGATGGGAACCCTTTCGCTCATCATGATTCTGTTCGGTATATCTATGGTCATCTACGGCATATCCGACATGGTTCGCTACTACAAGTTTCGCTGATATTTGACAGACACAAAGAACGGCGACTCCTGACCGGAGTCGCCGTTTTCTTATCTTAGAATCGTCCGTTACTGGATTAATCTTATTCAGCCTTTTCCTCTTCTTCCACTGCAAAATCGGTGATACCCGACTTTACCAGCAGATTGTACCACGAGATGAGTTTGCTTATATCATTGGGATATACCCGCTCACGGTCAAAGTTGGGCAACACTTCGGCAAAATAGCTACGCAAAGTCTCCTTGTCGGCCTTGGGCGAAACCGAAGCGACAGCACCGTTTTCTTTCTGTTTGACGCTTTCAAGTACCTTATAAAGAGGCTCCTCTCCGCTCTCGGTGTACATGGCGATATCGCCCAGCGAAGTTACCTTGTCATGACTGTATGCCAAGGTGCGTTTTCCACTCGTCAGGTCTTCGACAATCAAAGCGCCTTTGGCCTGCGAAACCAATTTGAAAAGTCCGGGTCGGCCCGATATAGATAAAATTTTCTTCAACATAGTCGTACGTATTTTTGGTATTAGTGATACAAAAGTAATATACATTCCCGATATAATCAAACCAAAGTTCCGGTTTGACGGAGCAAAACATTCTCACGCAAGGGAGGAAAGGGCTTTAAAAATTTGAGGGATAAGCGGTTTTTCTCCGTCATTCAAGATAACGGCCGAAGCATATTTTTCTTTTTCAGCTTCGTCCATCTGAGCACGGATGCGCGACATGGCCTCTTCGGGCGAACAGTGATTCCGGGCAACAATGCGATTTACCCGCACCGCTTCGGGGGCTGTTACCAACCATATCTCATCGACGGTATCGGAAAAACCGGCTTCAAGCAATATCGCCGACTCTATAAAAAGCAGGGGTTCCTCGCAGTGCTGCTGACACCACCCGGCAAAGTCTTCTTTTACGGCCGGATGCACAATGGCATTCAATCGCCTTAATGCCGAATCGTCGGCAAACACCACCTCGGCCAGCCGTCTGCGATTCAAGATGCCACTGCTACAAATGTCCTGCCCAAACGCATCGGATAATTGTTTCTGCATGGAAACGGAACTATCCATCAGAGCTTTGGCTCGTTCGTCACTGTCGTAAACCAGGTAACCCAAGATGCGCAAGAATCGACTCACAACCGATTTTCCGCTACCTATCCCACCTGTAATGCCAACTCTCTTCATACCCTCTCAATGTTTCTGTTCCAATATGTATTCAACACTATCGGGCACAACAGTCACATAATAAGCTGCACCGGGGGTTCTGACTATTTTCACCGCTAATTTCTCCGGAGCCTGTCGGGTTGCCGCATAATCGACCGCAACAGTGATGTCTTCGGCCGATATTTGCGAAAATCGGCTCACCGGCACCATACAATCGACCCGTACTGTTGCGGGAAAAGTAAGGAGGGATATTTGCCGGGGCAGGTTCATAACCGAAACCGGCACCGATATCGACTTGGACGTCAACTCTTCAACTGGAATTGTGAGCGACACTTTATCGGGGACTATCTTTACACCTTCTATACGACGCAAGGGTACCGTCTGCGTCAACGACCGGGTGAGGTCTTTGATAACAAACGAGTCGGTCTCAACTTCGGTGACAGTATGAAGCAAATAGTCCGGTGCATAGACTTGCACCGAATCTACATCGGATTGTATCTTTCCACTGATAATACATTGCGGCACAGTCTTGACCGAACCTTTTATCTGCACTTTGACCTTCTTTCCGGCAGCTTGTGTATAATATACCGCCAAGGTGTCGAGCGAAACCGATGTGAGGTTGGTCGTATTGCGAAGATTTTTGGTTACCAGGTTTTTTATCTCTTCCGAAGTAAGAATAAATGCATTCCTATCGTTGGCATATTGTCTGAAATCGACTTCCAAAGCTGGTATTCCTTCAAGGCTATAATTCATGAGTACGGCACCCTCATCTCGCAAATGCACGGTAACCGACGTCGGGAGATCGCACGTGATAATGGTATTATCGGGTATATTGGTATACTTGATAGGTATGCGATACACGGTATTCATATCTTCACCCAACGACTGCATCATCCAGAAAAGAAACGAAAGTGCGACAAACATCAAGAAAGTCAGAATATCCTTGCTCCGCTCACTCTGCAAACGCCTCTTCACCCCCCCGAGCTTCTGCCGAAGAAAGGCTTTTATTCTTAACCCTTTTTTCTTTTCTGCCATTTTCTACCTTCTTGTATTTGGGGTATAAAGATACGGCTTTTCGATATAAGTCGATAGACTTGCTTCATTTTTTATTCCGACAAGATAAAATATCTCAGCCGGGCTTTCAGAATTATTCTATCCACAACTCCCGTACCACACTTTACAACGATTCCGCCTGTGGTTACTAAAAGAAAGAGCCGGTAATTTTTACCGGCTCTCCCTCTTTTAATAACAAAATATCCGACTTTACTTGGCAGGTGTAGTATTAGCGGTATCGGCTGG
>CAJLYN010000118.1 GCA_905210875.1 uncultured Bacteroides sp.
CGCTTCTCGTTTTGCCCGGCCAGATACGTCCGACAAAGAGAGCCCCCGACTTTGGGTAAAAAAAGACGCTCCGTACCGAAATACGAAGCGTCGATATGAAAATAAATGTATATCTCTACTTGGTAACTGCTGCAACAATCTCATCAACAGCAACAGATAGACCCTCGGGGTTTTTACCTCCGGCCTGGGCAAAATGAGGTTGACCACCGCCACCACCCTGAATGTGCTTGGCAGCATTGCGCACCAGAGTTGATGCGCTCAACCCGGCAGCCACCAGGTCGTCGCTCAACGCAACAGTCAGCAACGGTTTGCCCGACACATCGGTAGTACCTGCCACGAACAGGAAATGGTCGGTCTTTTCACCTCGCAACTGGAAGGCAAGATTTTTCACCACATCGGGAGCCAAGGTTATTTTAAGCGGCATGACACTCACACCGTTGATCATCTGTACGTTTTCGAGCAGACGTTTTTTCAACTCCTGCAACTGAGCCTTAGCAAAGGCCTCGGCCTGTTTCTTCAACTCGGCATTCTCCTCGACCGTGCGGCGTATGGCAGCCATCACATCAGGAGCATTGTTCAACGACGTGCGTATCATGGAGAGAGTATCAAGAAGTGTATCCATGTACATTTCGGTACGAGCGGCTGTAATAGCCTCGATACGACGTATGCCGGCAGCGGTCGAACTTTCGGAAATGATATGTATCATACCTATCTGTCCGGTATTGGCCACGTGAGTACCACCACAAAGCTCTATCGACGAGCCGTAACGTATCACGCGCACCTCTTCGCCATATTTCTCACCGAAGAGTGCCATGGCTCCCATGGCCTTAGCCTCGGCAATGGGCACCGAACGGTGTTCGTCGAGAGGAAGACAAGCACGCACCTTTTCATTGGCCAGACGCTCTACCTTACGCAACTCCTCGTCGGTGACCTTTTGGAAATGCGAGAAATCAAAGCGCAGCGAGTGAGGCGACACATAAGAACCTTTCTGCTCAACATGTTTGCCCAACACTTCACGCAAAGCCTCGTGAAGGAGGTGAGTGGCGGTGTGGTTGCATGCCGTAGCCAGTCGGTCAGCCGCATTGACTTCGGCACGGAATGTACCGGAGATGTCCGTCGGCAACGCTTCGGCAATATGTACGGCCAGGTTGTTTTCGCGCTTGGTATTGACAATATTTATAACTTCTCCGTTTTCCGAGGTCAGTTTACCGGTATCACCTACCTGACCACCCATCTCGGCATAGAACGGCGTAACCGAAAGCACCAGCTGGTAATAGTCCTTGTTTTTCTGACGAATCTTGCGATAGCGTAAAATTTCGGTGTCACAAGTAAGGAGGTCGTAGCCTACAAACTGTTGTTCGCCCTCGCGCAGCACTACCCAGTCGCCGGTCTCCACAGCAGCTGCATTACGTGCACGTTCTTTCTGTTCCTGCATACGGCGGTTGAAAACCTCAATATCGACTTTCAGCCCGTTTTCTTTCAGAATAAGCTCGGTCAGGTCTAGGGGGAATCCATAGGTATCGTACAAGACAAAGGCATCGTCGCCGCTGATACAGTCTTTACCTGCGGCTCTCGTATCGGCCATCACCTTGTCGAGCAGGCGTATGCCCGTAGAGAGGGTACGCAGGAAAGCCTCTTCTTCCTCCTTGATAACCTTCTCGATAAGATCTTTTTGCATCGCCAACTCGGGATAGGCATCACCCATCGTTTCGATAAGCGTGGGCAACAACTTGTATATAAAGGGCTGCTGGAAACCGAGGAAGGTGTAGCCGTAACGTACAGCCCGACGCAAAATGCGGCGTATTACATAACCGGCCTTGGCATTGGAAGGCAACTGTCCGTCGGTAATCGAGAAGGCAATCGTGCGCACGTGGTCGGCAATCACCCGCATGGCAACGTCGCAACGAGCATCGTCGCCGTAGGTCTTACCTGCCAGGCGGCCGATGGCCCCAATCAGTGGCTGGAACACATCGGTATCGTAGTTCGACGTTTTACCCTGCAAGGCCATACAGAGGCGTTCAAAGCCCATACCGGTATCGATAACCTTGGCGGGCAGCGGTTCGAGCGAACCGTCGGCCTTGCGATTGTATTGCATGAATACGAGGTTCCATATTTCAATAACCTGCGGGTGGCTCTGGTTGACCAGCGTAAGACCGTCGACAGCAGCCCGCTCGGCATCGCTACGCAGGTCGATGTGGATTTCGGAGCAGGGGCCGCAGGGTCCTGTATCGCCCATCTCCCAGAAGTTGTCATGGCGGTTGCCGTTGATGATGTGCGAAGCGGGCAGGTGTTTTTCCCAGTAGGAAGCCGCCTCGTTATCGCGTTCAAGCCCTTCGGGAGCATATCCTTCAAAAACTGTCGCATAAAGACGGTGAGGATCGATTTTCAACACATCTACCAGATATTCCCAGGCCCAGTCGATAGCCTCTTTCTTGAAATAATCGCCAAACGACCAGTTTCCCAACATTTCAAACATGGTGTGATGGTAGGTGTCCAGACCCACCTCTTCGAGGTCGTTGTGCTTACCGCTCACACGCAGGCATTTCTGCGAGTCGGCGACACGGCGATATTTGGCCGGAGCATTTCCCAAAATAATATCTTTGAACTGGTTCATACCCGCATTGGTAAACATCAACGTGGGGTCGTCCTTGATGACCATCGGGGCCGAAGGCACAATCTGATGGTGTTTCGAGGCAAAAAAGTCTTTGAAAGACTCACGAATTTCCTTAGCAGTAAGCATATCGTACGTTTTAAATATTCAAAAGAAAAAAAGGATTTCACCTTTTGCGTTTGCAAAAATAGCCCAAAAATATTATTTTTGCGGAGATTGCAAGTAAAAAATCGCGGGTCCGTCTGTTTTTGCACCGATAAAAGGCAATAACCGGCAAAGATTGGCAGCAACCTGTTTATGGCAAGAAAAGTTTTCTATAAATATAACCCCAACACCCTTTCATACGAGCGCATATATCCGTCGACAGGCGCCCGCATCTGGTCGATATGCAAATATCTGTTGATAAGTCTGTTGCTGGGTATCGGCATTTTCCTTGTCTTCTATCACTTCTTCGAGTCGCCCCGCGAAAAAAAACTGCGGGAAGACAACGAACAGATGGCTACCCAGTACCGCATACTCTCCCACCGGCTCGACGAAGCGCTGGAAGTCATGGGCGACGTACAGCAACGCGACGACAACCTTTACCGCGTCATCATGCAGGCCAACCCCATCGACAGCAAGGCACGCAATGCTGGCATCGACAACGACTCACACTACCGCGACCTGCAAAACCTTCCCAATGCCGACCTCATTATTTCATCGACCAAGAAACTCGACCTGCTGCGTCGCCAGCTCTATGTGCAAAGCACCTCTTTCAACGAAGTGGCCGAGATGGTGAAGCAGAACGACGACCGCATCAGCCGCATGCCCGCCATACAGCCCATATCCAACAAAGACCTGAAACGCACCGCTTCGGGCTACGGCTGGCGCATCGACCCGATATACCACACCCGCAAGTTCCATGCAGGCATGGATTTCTCGGCCAACACCGGCACGCCGGTATATGCCACAGCCAACGGCACGGTAACCTTCACCGGCTGGAAACAGGGCTACGGCAACACCGTCATCATCGACCACGGATACAACTACCGCACACTCTACGGTCACCTGAGCAAAATCGACACTCGGAGAGGGAAAAAGGTGGTGCGTGGCGAGGTCATCGCCAAGGTGGGAAGCACCGGAAAATCGACCGGCCCGCACCTGCACTATGAGGTTATCTACAAGGGGAAACACCAGAATCCTATCAATTACTACTTCTTCGACCTCTCGCCCGAAGACTACGACCTCATGATACAGATAGCCGAAAACAGCGGTCTGGTAATGGATTAATCATCGAGAAGCTACCATGCCAAAGCAAGAACTCCCCCCAAAAATGTTCTACACCATTGCCGAGGTTGCGCAACACTACGGCATCAACGAGTCGACCTTGCGATTTTGGGAAAAAGAGTTTGACATCATTGCCCCGAAACGGTCGGACAACCGCCGGAAAATACGGGCCTACACTCCGCAGGACGTGCGCAACATAGGCCTCATCTACCATCTGCTCAAAGAACAGGGGCTCACCCTCAGCGGCGCCAAGGAGCGACTGAAAAGGAATGCGAAGAAGACCGGGAATCTTTACGACGTCGTCTCGCGCCTGCAAGCCATTCGGAATGAACTCTCGGCCGTATGCCGCGAATTAAATGCGCTCTCGCTACCGGCCGACATCGCAAAAGAGCCAAGCACAGATAACGACGGGGAAGAAAACACAGAGCCACACATCGCACCCAAAGAAGAAGGAGAAACTCCCAACGATTTGTTTGGTCCACAGCGGCCCGACAAGCCCTGACAAACCGTCGCTACATTTTCCGAGGCTTTTCCAAAAGGAATGCCGGCAGAAACCGCGAAACAAACGGCACCAGATAACGCCCCGACCACGCTCCGGCCAGCACACCGAGCGCATTGGCCACCCAATCCCACCAATCACCGGTGCGGTAAGTGGTGCAGTACATTTGCAGCAACTCCACCTCTCCTCCGAACACCACACACAAGAAAAGCCCCCACACCAGGCGACTGCGGAAGCGTTTTTGCGACAGAGACTGCCGGTAAACATCGAGATAGAATGCCAGCATGACCCCCAGGTACATGATAAAATGAACTATCTTATCGGCATGGGGTATGCGCGGCATATCGTCGGGGGCAGAGGTGCGGGCCAGCGAGAGATAGAGTATGGCCGCCACGACAAGCAGCGTAAAAAGATATTTCTTCAACCAAACAATCAGATTCATTGTTCCTGAATTAGTGATAGCGACACAAAGGTATCATTTTTTATTTTAATAAAACGGCAGAGAAGATAAATAACAAATAGTTTGATTTTGATAAAAAATTATTACATTTGTACACATCTTTACATTTGTCTTACAGAAACTGAAACAAATATGGGACAAAGAGCCTCATTCAGCACCAAACTGGGTGTCATCGCCGCCACCGCCGGTTCCTCGATAGGACTGGGAAACATCTGGCGTTTCCCCTACGAAACCGGACAAAACGGGGGCGCCGCATTCATACTCATCTACATTGTCTGTGTCCTGTTACTGGCCATGCCGGTAATGATAGCCGAGTTTGTCATCGGCCGGGGTTCCCGCACCAACGCCTCGCACGCCTTTAACAAACTGGCACCGGGCTCCTGGTGGAAACTCATCGGCTACATCTGCATCTCGGCGCCGGTAATCATCGTGGGCTTCTACTTTGTCATCTCGGGGTGGACTCTCGAGTATGTCGTACAATCACTCACACCGGGGGGCATGACAGCACAATCGGCCGAAGCCTACTCTGCCGAATTCAACCAGTTCATCGCCTCGCCGCTCAAACCGCTGGTATGGGTAATCATCTTCATCTGCATCAACCACATCATACTCATGCGAGGGGTGAACAGCGGCATCGAAAAAGCCTCAAACATACTTATGCCGGTGCTGTTTCTCATACTCCTCATCTTCTGCATACGTTCCATCTTCCTGCCGGGATTTGACGAGGGTATGAAATTTCTCTTCATGCCCGACTTCTCCAAAATCACACCCAATGTCGTACTGAGAGCCATGGGGCAGGCCTTTTTCTCAATGAGCGTAGGCATGGGTATCCTCATCACCTATGCCTCGTACTACGCCAAGGAGACCAACCTCACCCGCGTGGCAGCCACCGTGGCCACCTTCGACACACTGGTCGCCATACTGGCCGGCATCATCATCTTCCCGACGGTCTTCACCTTCGGAATAAGCCCTTCGCAAGGACCCGAGCTCATATTCATCACCCTGCCCAACCTCTTTGCCCAGATGCAACTGGGATGGCTGTGGTCGTCGCTCTTCTTCGTCCTGGTATCGCTGGCAGCCCTCACCTCGACCATCTCGCTGAGTGAGGTCTCCATCGCGTTCCTGCAAGATGCACGAGGCTACTCCCGCCACAAAGCCACCGCCATCATGACCGGCATATACATCGTGCTGGCCAGCCTCTGCTCCCTCTCGTTCGGGGCATTGAACGGCATACGCATTTTCGGTCTCACCATCTTCGACTTTTGCGACTTTCTCTCGTCGAATATCCTTCTACCGGCGGGCGGACTCTTCATTTCGATATTCGTTGGGTGGAAAATCGACCAGAAATTTGTGCGCCGCGAGCTCTACAACGGCAGCGACTCGGCCGGATGGTACTACAAGCCCCTGCTCTTCTGCCTGAGGTTCATCGCTCCCATATCAATCTTCCTGATATTCCTGTCGGGAATACATCTGCTCTGACAACACCATGTACAACGACGATCCGCAACGGCTGTGGCATTTCTCGCGCGGCGAACGCATCGCCGTCGTCGTGCTGTTGATAGCCATCGCCGCCACGCTGCTGGCCCGGCGCTACCTGCACCGCAGTCCCGACATCGGCCTGTGCGACACGACATGGCTACAAGAAGAGGTACCGGCCTTTGAAGAGCAGCTCGTCCGACCCGAAAAAACGTCAAAAAAAGAGAAGACCTATCGTCCCAAACAACAAAAGCTGCAACCTATCGAACAGGAAATTCCGGCCGAATGACAACCCGACGGCCACGATGCAAAAAATTTCTTCCGAGGTATAGGTATTTTCAACGAAAAAGAAGTATCTTCGTCGGGAAATAAACACTCCCGCACGATGATAGCAGCAACGACGACTCCCTACACGTTGAACCTCGGAGGCCGGCTTCTCCCGCTCGACCGTCCACGGGTCA
>CAJLYN010000119.1 GCA_905210875.1 uncultured Bacteroides sp.
CATCAAAAAAACGGATTATGAAAAAGATGTTAAAACGATATCTATTATTTGTGGTTGGCCTCTATTTTCTTGCCGCCGGTATTGTACTCATTCTGCGTTCGTCTCTCGGAACGACCCCCATTTCGAGCGTCAATTACGTATTAAGTCTGAACACAACTTTTTCACTGGGGACATGGACATTCATCATAAATCTGTTGCTCATTATCGGACAATTCTGGTTTGTACGCGACCGAATGAACTGCCGCGACACGATAGAGATATTGCTCCAAATTCCCTTTTCGTTTCTTTTCGGGGTCTTTATCGACCTCAACATGGTACTTACCTCGGCACTGCAACCACAACACTACATCATCTCCATCGTCATATTACTGCTAGGCTGCCTGATACAAGCCGTGGGTGTAGTATTGGAAATAAAACCCCGGGTTGCCATGATGAGCGCCGAAGGGTTTGTCAACTATGCTTCACGTCGCTACAACAAAGATTTCGGTAAAATGAAAGTGGTCTTTGACATATCATTGGTAACCTTGGCTCTTATATTGTCGCTCTTACTGGCCCATAAGGTTGAAGGGGTGCGCGAGGGAACCATCATTGCCGCCTGCATCACCGGGTACATCATCAGTTTCCTGAGCAACAGAATCATGACACGGGCCACTCTCCGCAAGATTCTCCCCAACAGAATTTCGCTCTAAGGGTTCCACAAGTTACCTTCTCATACAGGAAGAGGGGGTACTGCATTAAAAGCAGTACCCCCTCTTCCTGTATGAGAAACAGCGTTTCGCTTATTTCATCTTGTAGATTTCGGTTCCGGCCATCAGGAACGCGCCCAAACCGAAGTCGTCGAAATCGGGCTCGCGATCGTAGGTAACAGGCTGGGCCTCTTTCGGCTCCTTACCCGACCCCTGTACATATCCCAAGAAACCGTTGGGGTGGAGACAATCTTTCACCATAGCGTTCCAAGCCTTATAGATAACGGGTTCGTACTCGGCGGCATCGAGCAGACCATGATTTACACCATAAGCCATTCCATAGGTAAACATGGCCGTTCCTGTCAATTCCTTTCCTCCGTAATTATTGGGGTCGTGCAGGCTGACATTCCACAGACCGTCTTCGCGCTGTACCTTTTTCAGGGCTTCGCACATGTCGACCAGCATCGTGGCATATTCCTGACGGTGAGGTTCATCGGCCGGCAACAGTTCGAGCATACGCACCATGGCTACGACAATCCAGCCATTACCCCGCGACCAGTAGCAATCTTCGCCATTGGGCTCGGTATAGGGAGGGTCGAAATCGCCGTCACGCCACCACAGCTGATCTTCGGGATTGTAAAGGCCATTGGCTCCGTGGCGGGTCTTGGTGTAGTTGTACATGGCATAGGCACGCTCGTAATAGGCCGTGTCGCCGGTGATATTTCCCAGTTGGGCAAAGATGGGCATCGCCATCTGCACAGCATCAATCCAATGCCAGTCGTCGATTTTGTCGGTAACCATCATCGAGTCGATGGAGGTCTTGATATTGGCAATATAACGCTCGGGCTTTTCGGGGTCGAGTTCATAGAGATAGATATAGGCCTGACCGGCGCACTGGTTGTCGGCATTGCGGGTTTTCCATCCGTTCTTGGTACCGCGCAGTTTCCAGTCGTGCTTGTTGCCCCACTCCAACATATAGTCGAGATAGCGCTGCTGGGGGTCAATCTCCCACAAGTCGATAAGACCTTCGTAGTAGTAAGCACGGGTCCACACATTGGTCTCATAGCTGCGCTTGCGCGACGGATAGGGAATCGCCTCACCGGGGTCGCTCCACTTCTCCATAAAATAGTCATTTGCCAAGCGGAGGGCTTTCAATACATCTTCTTTCTCGGGTTTCTGGGTCGAGGGTTTCTCGGCACAACCGGCCAGGAACAACAGACCCAAGACAAGGACTGATAGTTTCTTCATCGATTCTTGTTTTTAATAGATTTTCTTTTCATGGTTATACTTTCTCAAAAATCGGAGGCATAAAAATGCTTTTCCGACATTATCGGGTGTAAAATTAAGCTTTTCTCTCGATTTATGACGCAATTTTTCTTATTTATTCTTATCGAGCTGTCTCAAGACGGGCAATAATACAAACTTTTGTTTACTTTTGTCACGACGCAACGACCGGCTAAACTGCCCGCCGCGCTTTTATAAACAACGTATAAAATGGCCGATAACTATCTCGAAAAAAAATTTGAAGAGTATGCTTCCCGCAAATCGGAAAGTAAGGTAAAGAAAATTTTCGCGACCGGACCGCGACCGGGCCACCTCGATGTAAAATTCCCACCCCGGCGGGTATTCGTTACCGGCGGAGCAGCAGGCATAGGCAAGGCTGTGGTAAAGGCGTTCCGCGACGCCGGCTGCCGGGTAGCTTTTTGCGACATCGATACCAAAAACGGTCCCCTCACAGCCCAACAGACAGGGGCCCGCTTCTACCCGCTCGACGTGTGCGACAGTACCGCACTCACTGCCTGCCTGCACGATATTTTCGCAACCTGGGGCGACATCGATATCCTTATCAACAATGTAGGTATCAGCCGTTTTTCACCGCTCACCGAAACCTCCATCGAAGAGTTTGACCGCATCATTGCCACCAATCTGCGTCCGACATTCATCACAGCCCGTGAGCTGGCCCGCCACCGCCGTTCGCTACCCGAACCTCCTGCCTACGGGCGCATCGTCAACAGTACCTCGACCCGTTACCTGATGAGCGAACCGGGCAGCGAAGGGTATGCTGCCTCAAAAGGGGGCATCTACTCGCTCACCCATGCCCTGGCCCTGTCGCTGGCGCCGCTGCACATCACGGTCAATTCCATTGCTCCCGGCTGGATTGAGAACGGCAACTACGAGGCATTGCGCCCCGAAGATCATGCCCAGCACCCGTCGGGACGTGTGGGACGCCCCGACGACATAGCCCGCATGTGTCTGTTTCTCTGCCAGGAAGAGAACGACTTCATCAACGGCGAAAACATCACTATCGACGGGGGTATGACCAAAAAGATGATTTATATCGAATAACTCTCATATACCCTCACGCAAAACCGCGTGGTGAGGGAAATTCTCGGGGCACAATGCCACCCGTCCAATAGGCCTGAACGCACCGACGACCGGAGCGGCACACAGTGTCTGTTCCGGTCGTCGGCATTTATATCGCAATGACAAGGTCAGAGAGCAAGAGTCTCTTTCGCCCCTACCTCATCATAATGCTTTCCGTTAATGGTAACATCGGAGGCATTCTCTATCTGCACGGCAGGGCCGTCGGCTTCAACGTCAAGACCCGACATTTTCACCCCGTCGACACGGCTGATAACCACGCCGTTGCGGGCACCGGTTACCACCATGTTCTCTACCTGTATATTACGCACGGGCAACTCGGGCAGTCCGTTGAAACCGGCCGCACGGCCAGCGCCCCGACAATAGACATCGGAGATGAATATATCCTTGAAGAGCGGCGTTCCTTCATCGACGGGAGGAATCTGCTGATTGGCATCGCTTCCCATGTAATAGAGGTCAAACGTCAACGCATCGCCCGAGATGTTTATCATGTTGATATCGCTGATGTGGATATTCTCCACAACACCTCCTCGACCACGGGCGCTCTTGAAACGCAATCCTGTATCGGTGCCTACAAAAGAGCAGCCCGACACGGATACATTCTTCACTCCGCCCGACATCTCGCTACCGATAACAAAGCCTCCGTGGCCATGCAGTACAACGTTGTCTCTGACAATGACATTCTCGCAAGGCTCACCCCGGAGACGGCCCTCTTCGTCGCGACCCGATTTGAGGCAGATGGCATCATCGCCGGCATCGAACAGACAGTTCGATACCAACACATTCTTACAAGACTCCACATCGAGAGCGTCACCATTCTGCGAATACCATGGATTAAAAACCTTCACATCGTTTACAATCAACGACTCGCACGAGAGGGGGTGAATACACCAGGCAGGAGAGTTCTTGAAGGTTACGCCTTCGAGCAGCACCTTCTTACTCTTTCTGATGCTTACCAGCACAGGGCGCAGCCACACGCGCATCTCCTCCCACTGGTCATCACTTATCGACGATTGAGTGGCACCTTTCTGAGCCATCAACTCCGAAGCTTTCAACGCACCGGCATCGGGATACCATATTTTACCGGCAGCATCGACCTTACCACCCGACTTCAACAGGTCTTTCCATTGACGTTCGGTCATCTTCATCTTCTTTACAGGGCGCCATTTATCGCCAGAGCCGTCAAAGACCCCTTCGCCCGTAACAGCTATATTCTCGGCATTGAGTGCCGAGATAGGCGACTGACAACGTTTCTCGTTACGCCCTTCAAAAGAAGTTCCAATAATCGGATATAAATCATAGTCGCTGCTGAAAACGATAAGAGCATTTTTTTCGGTATAGAGATTTACATTGCTTTGCAATACGATGGGACCGGTAAGCCACAGACCGGCAGGAATCACAACCGTTCCTCCCCCGCGTTCATGTACCGAACGAATAGCTTCATTGATAGCATCGGTACATAACGACTTGCCGCCGTTCTGTGCGCCAAAGTCGCAGATGCTCACCCGATAATCGGGGAAAACGGGACGCTCAATAGCGTCCATCTCAAAAGGCAAATTTTTATACACGTCATCGGTTGCAGATGTCTCTGAGGCCGTCTGGGGCGATGAAGTACACGACATTGCCGTCAGCCATACTCCGGACAGGACGAATAACAAGTTTTTTTTCAAAATAGGGTTCATATCGTTTCTTTATGGGGTTAAAAATGTTTTTTCACTAGCAGTACCGTCTCACTATACCTCTCCAACAACATTGAAACAAAGACAAAAAACACCCAACGCTCTCATTGCTATCACAACTGGAGAGTGTGTATTGCATCGGGTAGGCTGATTATCAAACACGGTTCAAACTTAAATACACACAAAAATACCGTAAAAACATCTCATACAGGGAGTATTTTTAGATAATAAACGTGCACTTTTTAACCGTATATCATAGAATGTGGACAAAATGAGCAAAAAACACGCCTATTTAGTCAGATTAACTGTATACAGCGCCCATTTAACGCCCTAACTACAAAATTTGTTATTCCGATAATTTCATGTTATATTTGTAAAATATAGGGGTTGACTTGACTTTGCCAGAAAATGGGAAATACACATTTTTCTTCTTTGTCACAGCATTTGTCAGCCACTATAATTTTGTATACCTTACCTGAAAAAACATTCAAAGCCCATTCTTTACATTGACACACTTTATACAATTTATATCATGACACTGTACAAATATTTTCTACTGACAGCTCTCCTGTCGATTACATCTCTCTCAGGTATTGCAGCAAACGATGCCGAACGAATGGCCAAACGCGACGCCATATTGGCCCAAATCACCGGTGCCGCGATACCGCAGAAAGAGTTAAAAATCACATCATTCGGCGCCAAAGGCGATGGAAAGAAAGACTGTAAGCCGGCCTTCGACAAGGCCATGAAACGGGCCGCCCGGGAAGGGGGTGCCCGCATCGTCGTTCCGGCAGGAGAATACCTGCTCAACGGCCCCATACATTTTGTAAGCAACGTGTGTCTCGAACTGCAAGAAGGGGCGACCCTGAAATTTTCGCCCGAGCCCCGTTACTACCTGCCTCTGGTAAAAACCAGCTGGGAAGGAACATTTCTGCAAAATTACAGTCCGTTTATCTACGGCTATCAACTCGAAAACGTATCTATCGTAGGCAAAGGCACCATCGACGGAAACGCCGCAACCACCTTCTCCACCTGGAAAAGCCGGCAAAAGAAAGGTCAGCAGTTGAGCCGCGACATGAACCACCGCGAGACACCGGTCGAGGAGCGCAACTTCGGCGAGGGTTTCTATCTGCGCCCGCAACTGATACAGTTTTTCGACTGCAAGAACATTACCATCGAAGGTGTATTCATTACCAACGCACCCTTTTGGTGCATTCACCTGCTGAAATCGGAAAACATCATCTGCCGGGGTATTCGCTACGATGCCAAACTGGTAAACAATGACGGTATCGACCCCGAATACAGCCGCAACCTGCTCATCGAAAATATCGAGTTCAATAACGGCGACGACAACGTGGCCATAAAATGCGGACGCGACAACGACGGCTGGACGACCAACCGCCCCTCGGAAAACATCATCATTCGCAACTGCAAATTCAAAGGCCTTCACGGCGTGGTGCTTGGCAGCGAAATGTCGTCGGGCATACAAAACGTCTTTATCGAAAACTGTACCTACGGTGGCTACTGCAAACGGGGCATCTACATGAAGACCAACCCCGACCGCGGCGGATTCATACGCCACATATATGTCAACAACTGCACCTTCGGCCAGGTAGAAGACCTGTTCTACATCACCTCCATGTATGCCGGTGAGGGCATGGACAACAACCACTATACCGAGGTATCCGACATTTATGTAAAAGACCTGCGTTGCCAGTCGGCATCGGCTGCCGCACTGGTGCTGCAAGGCACTACGGCCCAACCCATACGCAACGTATATTTCGAAAACGTGAATGTCGACAAAGCCGGCATCGGGCTGAGTTTCTCCAATACCGAATTTATCAGCATCAAGAATTGCAACCTGGGCGGCTACGCCGGTGTACCCACAACCATCAGCGCCAAAGACAAGATTTTCGACAAAGACTGAGCGAGCCCGATACGCCCGACTGGAGCAGGGGAAAAACGTCTTCCTCGCATGTGAGGGAGACTGTCCGTATAAAAGCGGGCGGTGCCATGAAAGGCACC
>CAJLYN010000120.1 GCA_905210875.1 uncultured Bacteroides sp.
TTCAGTATCGGTATCGTGGCCGCCGCCTTTTCGAGTGCCGACTCGGCCTTGACGGCACTCACCACATCGTTCTGTGTCGATTTGCTGGGAGTAAACCGGCGCTCGGCCGCCGAGGCGGTAACCCTGCGCAAGCGGGCCCATGTGGGCATTTCGTTGCTTTTCTTCCTCATTATCTGTGTAATCGAGGCCCTTAACGATACCAGTGTGATAGACGCCATCTACACCATAGCCGGCTATACCTACGGCCCGTTGCTGGGGCTTTTTGTCTACGGCCTTTTCATGAAAGGATCTCCCCGCGACCGCTATGTGCCTTGGGTGGCGCTGCTCTCTCCCATACTCTGTTATGCGCTGCAACGGTGGCTTGCCGGAGCTTTCGGCTATCAGATGGGGTATGAACTGTTGATGCTTAACGGATTGATAACATTTGCCGGATTGATGCTTCTGTCGGTGGGCCGGCCGACATTCTCCGGACAACTCGATCGGAAATGATAGATAAGGAACCCTATATAACCGTCGGTGTGCAGCGGGGTGATGCTGTCGATTTCCGCCTGCGCGATACCTTCTACACCCCCGCAGGAGAGGCTTTCCCTGCCGGTGAATACCGGGCCTGTCCCGCTTCGGACGGACGTGGTGTGTCGGTAGGCGGCCGGGTGTTCGATACGTTGCGTCTTTTACCCTCCCGTCCCGAGTCGCTCTTCGACCTGCCTCATGTAACCATCGGAGTCGATTTCCACTGGCAGCGGCAGGAGTGCCAGACCTTCTGCGGCATCTTGCAGTTGCTGGCCCATGGAGCCACGGTTCATGCCGTCAACGAGGTTCCGCTCGAAACCTATCTCACCAGTGTCATCTCCTCGGAGATGAGTGCCACCTCTTCGCTTGAACTGTTGAAGGCTCACGCCGTCGTTTCCCGCAGTTGGCTGCTGGCGCAGTTGCCCCGCCTGAGCGGCCGGCCGGCTCCGGTGCGCAGCTTCTCCCGGGGGGAAGAGACGCCCGACGAAATCGTCTGCTGGTACGACCGCGACGACCACACCCTCTTCGATGTTTGTGCCGACGACCACTGCCAGCGTTACCATGGGCTCTCGCGCGTGGCCACGCCATACGTCTCCCGCGCGGTGGCCGCGACCCGCGGCGAAGTGCTGATGTATGGCGGCGAGGTGTGCGATGCCCGCTTCTCCAAATGTTGCGGCGGGGTGAGTGAGCGTTTTGAAAACTGCTGGGGTCCCGAGCCGCACGACTATCTGCAACCGGTCTACGATGCGCCCGACGACCGGCTGAGGGTCGACCTCACTCGGGAGCAGGAGGCCGAACGTTTTATCGACAGCCGCCCCGATGTCTTTTGTCATACGGCCGATGCGGCCATACTCTCCCAGGTGCTTAACAGCTACGATCGCGAGACGCCCGACTTTTTCCGCTGGCAGGTCCGCTATTCGGCCCGCGAGCTTTCGGCGTTGGTGGCTCGTCGTTCGGGCATCGATTTTGGCGAGATAACCCGTCTCGAACCGCTGCGGCGCGGCCCTTCGGGGCGCATCGTCAGCCTGCGTATCGTCGGTACGCGGTGCGAGAAGAACGTCGGCAAGGAGCTTTATATCAGGCGTATACTGTCGCCTTCGCACCTGTACAGTTCGGCCTTTGTCGTGAGACGTTCGGGTACCGATTTTATTCTCGACGGTGCCGGTTGGGGGCACGGAGTGGGAATGTGTCAGATAGGTGCCGCCGTCATGGCACACCGCGGGTACGATTATCGCGCGATACTTCGCCACTATTATCACGGTGCCGAGCTCGATTGCTATTATCGGTGATTTCTGCGCCGGCAGATCCCGATGTTCCTGAAAAAATCATTAACTTGCGGCGGATTACAAATACCGGATTTATGATATTGATTGCCGATAGCGGGTCGACCAAAACCGAGTGGTTGCTGGTTGGCAAAGAGGGTGTCGAACGCTCGTTCCGCACCGCAGGTCTCAATCCTTACCTTCTGAGCGAAGATGAGATACGACGTCTTCTCACCCGTGAGGTGCTGGAAGAGTTGCCTGTCGAAAGCATGACCGAAATCTTTTTCTACGGGGCCGGTTGTGTGGGCCGTCCGGCCGAGATGCTTTGTGCCCAGTTGCGCCGGGTGATAGGTGCCGACACGGTCGAGGTACACAGCGACCTGTTGGGGGCTGCCCGCGCCTTGTGTGGCGACGCTCCCGGTATCGTGGCGATTCTTGGTACAGGTTCCAACTCGGGCCTTTACGACGGACGGACACTCACGCGCAGCGTCCCCTCGCTGGGATATTTGCTCGGCGATGAGGGGAGCGGCAGCGACCTGGGCAAGCATTTCTTGTCCGATGCCATGAAGGGCCTCCTGCCCGAATCGGTGGCCAAGCCCTTCTTCGACCGCTATCCCCTGTCTCAGGGTGAACTTTTGGAGAGCGTCTACCGGCGTCCGTTTCCCAACCGTTTTATGGCCCGTTTCGCTCCGTTCCTGCACGAGCATCTCGACGACGATTATGTGTGCCAACTGGTAGCCGGTCGTTTCGAAGCCTTCTTCCGGCGGAACATACTGACCTATCCTTATACCCAATTCCCGGTACACTTTGTCGGGTCTGTGGCCTATTATTTTGCCGGGGTGCTGCGTGAGGTTGCCCGCTCGCTGTCGGTAGAGGTGGCGACTGTCCTTCCCTCGCCCGGAGAGGCCCTGGCCCGGTATCACGCTCAACGAACGACCGAATAGCCGTATGGAAGACTTTCAGAAAATAACCGAATACCCCTCGCCCTACCGTCATCTCGAAACGAAGCCGGTGGGTGAGATTCTCTCCGAAATCAATGCCGAAGACCATAAAGTAGCCGATGCGGTGGAAAAGGCCATTCCGCAGATTACCCGTCTGGTCGAGCAGCTTGTGCCGCGGATGCGCCGTGGCGGGCGGGTTTTCTATATGGGGGCCGGGACGAGTGGTCGTCTCGGGGTGCTTGATGCGTCGGAGATACCCCCGACGTATGGCATGCCGCCCGGCCGGGTCATCGGTCTGATTGCCGGAGGCGACGCCGCACTGCGTCGCTCGGTCGAGTCGGCCGAAGACGGAGAAATCAGAGGGTGGGAAGAGTTGCAGGCTCATGACATTACCTCGCTCGATACGGTGGTGGGCATAGCAGCCTCGGGAACGACCCCCTATGTGATAGGGGCCCTGCGCCGTTGTCGGGAGGCCGGTATTCTCACGGCATCGATTGCCTGCAATCCAGGTGCACCGGTATCGCAAGTGGCCGATATACCCATCGAGGTCGTTACCGGCCCCGAATATGTTACCGGAAGCACCCGCATGAAGGCCGGTACGGCACAGAAACTGGTACTCAACATGATATCGACGTCGACCATGATAGAATTGGGCCGTGTCGAAGACAACCGCATGGTACATATGCAACTCACCAATAAGAAACTGATAGACCGGGGTAGCCGCATGATTGTAGAGTCGACGGGGCTTCCGTATGACGAGGCCCGCGGGCTGCTGTTGCAGCACGGCTCGGTGAGCCGTGCCGTGGAGGCATTCCGCAGCGGAGTGGCCTCGGGTGTACATAAACCCTCTTCTCATGAATAATACCGACATCTGCTGTTTCCTCGCTTACTCCGATACGCCGGCGTTTCGCCGTTCGGTCGACGCGCTTCGTTCGTGTCGGGAAGTGAAGGCAGTTTATCTCTGTGCGACCGGCGATGCGGCCGACATACCCGGCTGCACTCTTTGGCACGCCTCCTTGTACGAGACCGACACGTTGCGCCGCATGTCGCGTGAGGTGCAGGAGGGTTTTCTGTTGATTGCCCTGCCCGGAATGGAATTTCTCCCGTCGGGTAATCTCTGTTCCCGCTTGCTGGCGGTTGCCGGCGACACGGGTGCTCCGCTGGTTTACGCCGATTCGTGGCGCGACGAGGAGGGAACGCGCACGCCTCACCCCCGTATCGATTATCACGAAGGGTCGTTGCGAGACGATTTCGACCTGGGGACGTTGCTTTTTCTTCGGGCCGATACCTTTCTCTCCGCTGTTTCGGAGATGGATATCTCCTACCGCTATGCCGCTCTCTACGACCTTCGCTTGCGACTCTCCCGTCGGGGTGCCCTGTTCCATTTGCGCGAGATGCTCTACGGCGAGCGACCGCTTCTCCGACAGGCCGGCGAGCGGCAGTTTGACTATGTCGACCCCCGGAACCGGGCTGTGCAGATAGAGATGGAGCGTGCCTGTACCCGCCATTTGCAGGCTGTCGGGGCGTGGTTGCCCCCCGTGCAGCGTGTCGTGGAGTATGAGAAGGGCGACTTCCCCGTCGATGTATCGGTGGTGATACCGGTCTACAACCGGGTGCGGTCGATAGCCGATGCCGTGCGTTCGGCAGCGGCTCAGCAGGGCGATTTTTCCTATAACATCATCGTGGTCGACAACCATTCGACCGACGGTACCACTTCGGCTCTGCAAGCGTTGGCCGGAGAGATTCCGCAGTTGCTGCACCTGATACCCGAGGCCGTGGGCCTTGGCATCGGCGGCTGCTGGAATTATGCCGTGAACCACCCGGCCTGCGGACGCTTTGCCGTGCAACTCGACAGCGACGACCTCTACAAGGATGCTCATGTGCTGAGTCGTATCGTCGAGACGTTCCGTCGGGAGCGGTGTGCCATGGTGGTGGGCAGTTACGAACTCACCGACTGGAATCTGCATCTCCTCCCTCCGGGACTTATCGACCACCGCGAATGGACCCCCGAGAACGGGCACAACAACGCCCTGCGCATCAACGGACTGGGAGCTCCCCGTGCTTTTTATACCCCGCTGCTGAGAGCCTGTCCGTTTCCCGATGTAAGCTACGGCGAAGATTATGCCGTGGCGCTGCGCCTCTCGCGCACCTACCCCATAGGGCGCATCTACGAGTCGCTCTACCTGTGTCGCCGTTGGGAGGGAAATTCCGATGCGGCTCTCGATACCGGACGCATCAACCGCAACAATGCATATAAAGACAGTCTGCGGGCCATGGAACTGGCCGCCCGCAGGCAGATGAACCATGAAACCCGATAGTCTGAAAAATCTGGCTGATGAGGCCGATGCCCTGCTGCGCATGCAGTGGCAGCAGTGGCCCGGGGCTGCCGGCCACTATGCGGCCTTGTCGCAATGCCGCGAGCGCACCGTCGAGGTGGGTGGAGTGCCCGTGCGGTTGCAGTGCAACCCCGAGCGTATCCGTTCCACGGCCTCGAAGGTCGACCGCCGTTCGGTGGCGCAGCGCCCCTGCTTTCTGTGCGATGCCAATCGTCCCGTCGAGCAGCTTTCCGTACCGGTGGCAGACCGCTACCAGTTGCTGGTCAACCCCTATCCGATATTTCCCCGCCATTTTACGTTGCCGGCGGTAGAACATGTGCCGCAACTCCTGCGGGGACGTTTCGGCGATATGTTGCAGCTGGCCGCTGCGTTGCCTGCCTGTATTGTGTTTTATAACGGAGCCCGCTGCGGAGCCTCGGCTCCCGACCACATGCATTTCCAGGCCGGTAACAAAGGCTTTGTACCCATTGAGTCGCAGTGGGACGCCCTGCTTGCGGCGCAGGGCGAGAGTTGTCGTTGGGTGGGGGGCGTCGTCTATTCATGGCTTACCCGTTGGCCGGTGGCGATGCTGGCTTTCGAAGGCGACGATGTCGAAGCCCTGTGTGCTTTCTGGGAGCGGGTAGAGGCTCTCTTGCCCGTGCCGTCAGGCGATGTCGAGCCACCGGTGAACATGCTCTGTTCCTTTACCGGGACGAGCTGGCGGTGTTGGGCGGTGTTGCGCACCCGCCACCGCCCGTGGCAGTACGATGCCGGGGGAGAGACACAGCGCCTGGTCAGCCCCGGGGCTGTCGATATGGCCGGGGTCGTCATTACACCGCGGGAGACAGATTTCCTCTCCCTTTCGGCTGCGGAGTTGGCCGATATTTACCGTCAGGTGGCCGAACCCTCGCTTCTCGATGTTTGCCTGCAACAACTTAAAACCCGATGCCGATGAAAACTGCTCCGTTCTCTCGTTCGCCATGGACCTGGGTGCCCACGCTCTATTTTGCCGAAGGTATTCCCTATGTGGCCGTCATGTCGATAGCCGTGATTATGTACGACCGTCTCTCCATCTCGCACACCGATATAGCCTTCTACACGGCGTGGCTCTACCTGCCGTGGGTCATCAAGCCCTTGTGGAGCCCGTTTGTCGACATCTTGCGCACACGCCGCTGGTGGATAGTCGCCATGCAGTTTCTGGTAGGGGCGGCCATGGTGGCACTCACGCTGCCGGCCCCCTTTTTCTTCCGTGCCACGCTGGCCTTTTTCTGGCTGATGGCGTTCAGTTCGTCGACACATGATATTGCCGCCGACGGTTTCTATATGCTGGCGCTTGACACCCATCGGCAGTCGTTTTTTGTAGGTATACGTAGTACCTTCTACCGCATAGCCATGATAGCCGGACAGGGATTGCTGGTGATGTTGGCCGGGCGGCTCGAACTCCTTAGCCGTGTCGAGGTGGCCTGGTCGCTTACCTTCGGCATCATGGCCCTGCTTTTCTTTGTCTTTGCCCTGTACCATCTCGTTTTGCTGCCCCGTCCGTCGGGTGACAGAGCTTCGGTGGGTCGGGCTGCCGACATCGGGCGGGAGTTGTGCGAGACGTTCCGCTCCTTCTTTGCCAAGCCGGGCATCGGCGTAGCCTTGCTCTTTCTGCTCACCTACCGTTTGGCCGAAGCTCAGTTGGTGA
>CAJLYN010000121.1 GCA_905210875.1 uncultured Bacteroides sp.
TTAGCCACAATCACATCGACCTCTTCGAGCAAAAAGGCATCTTGATTGCGCGTACGGGTATTTGAGTCCATTCCCGCATGATAGGGTAAAGCTTTTATACCATTTACTTTGAGTGTCTCGGCCAATTCTTCAACCTTTTTCCTACTCAAACAATAAATGATTCCCGATTTGCCGGGTTGCGACTTTATATACTTAATAATATCTTTATCTACGTTCTGGGTTTTGGGTCGTACTTCATAGTACAAATTAGGGCGATTGAACGACGATTTAAAGACCGCCGCATCGGTCATTCCCAAGTTTTTCTGTATATCATGCTGAACTTTTGGTGTCGCCGTTGCCGTAAGAGCAATCACAGGTCGAGAACCTATTTCATTGATGATAGGGCGAATACGCCGATATTCCGGACGAAAGTCATGCCCCCACTCCGAAATACAGTG
Source organism: uncultured Bacteroides sp. (assembly GCA_905210875.1). Taxonomy (GTDB): domain Bacteria; phylum Bacteroidota; class Bacteroidia; order Bacteroidales; family UBA11471; genus Caccoplasma. The sequence continues at coordinate 438 of CAJLYN010000121.1, forward strand.
CGCCTCGTCCACTGCATAAAATGAAATTTTTACATGTTTCAGGAATTCTATGTTCTCTTCTTTGGTAAGAGACTCAGGTGCTACATATAAGAGCTTGGTTTTACCCGAAAGTATATCTTCTTTGACCTGATCGATCGATGCTTTATTCAACGATGAGTTGATAAAGTGTGCGACACCGTCTTCTTCACTGAAATTCCGCATGGCATCGACCTGATTCTTCATCAAGGCAATCAAAGGCGATATAACAACGGCCGTTCCCTCAGAAAGCAAAGAGGGTAACTGGTAACAAAGCGATTTGCCTCCTCCCGTAGGCATCAACACAAACGTATCATTTCCTGCAAGCAGATTCTTGATTATTGCTTCTTGGTTTCCTTTGAACGTATCAAACCCGAAATACTTCTTCAGAGCAGCAGTCAAATCGTTTTTCGTTGTCATAAAGTCTTGTTTTATAGTCGATTTCAGCACGTACAGCCTGTGATTATGAACAAATTTATAAATTTTCTTTCACTATACAAATTTATCCTCCTATTTTTTCAATGTAACGTATGCATATTGGCTTTTTTCATTTTCTCCTCGGCATAGGACTTTGTGATGTGCAACTCTTTACAATCGGTCGACGGCATCTCAAACATGGCATCTATCATGATGGCTTCGACTATCGAACGTAGCCCTCGGGCTCCCAGCTTGAACTCAATGGACTTGTCGACCATGAAATCGAGCGCTTCCTCATCGAACGACAGCCGAATATTATCCATCTCAAACATCTTGATGTACTGCTTGATAATCGAGTTCTTCGGTTCGGTCAATATCTGCCGCAACGCTTGACGGTCAAGCGGATCGAGATAGGTAAGGATAGGCAATCGGCCGATGATCTCGGGTATGAGGCCGAACGATTTTAAATCTTGCGGCGTAATGTATTGCAGCAGGTTTTCCCGGTCTATGACATCACGCTTCTTGTCGACGCCATATCCTACGACTTTGGTATTAAGACGCATGGCAATCTTTTTCTCGATACCGTCAAATGCACCACCACATATAAAGAGTATGTCTTTGGTATTGACGGGTATCATCTTCTGCTCGGGGTGCTTGCGTCCGCCTTGTGGTGGTACGTTAACGACAGAACCTTCAAGCAGTTTGAGCAGCCCTTGTTGTACCCCCTCTCCACTTACGTCGCGAGTAATGGAGGGATTGTCGCCCTTGCGGGCTATCTTGTCGATTTCGTCGATAAAGACGATTCCCCGTTCAGCAGCCTGCACATCATAGTCAGAAACCTGCAACAGACGGGTTAGTATGCTTTCAATGTCTTCTCCTACGTATCCAGCCTCGGTAAGCACTGTGGCGTCGACTATCGTGAAAGGCACTTTCAGTAACTTGGCAATAGTTTTGGCCAAAAGTGTTTTTCCCGTACCTGTGGGGCCTACCATAATGATATTCGATTTTTCAATCTCGACATCATCGGTTTTCTGTTCGGTTTTATACTGCATCAATCGTTTGTAATGATTGTACACAGCGACAGAAAGATAGCGTTTGGCGTCGTCTTGACCGATGACATACTGATCGAGGAATGCTTTAATATCTTTGGGCTTGGGCAATTCTTCAAGTCGAAACTTCAATTCCGAAGCTTTCTGTTTCAACTCTCTGGCAGCGAGAGATGCCTGTTCGGCACAGTCGACACAGATAAATCCCGAATATCCAGCCAACAGCGGGAAACCTACTTCCCGCTCGCTTCGGCCACAAAAGGAGCAACGTTCTTCTATTTCTTTCTTTCCCATTATTCTTTTTTTGTCCGGACAAGTACATCGTCAATCATACCGTATTCTTTTGCCTCGGCAGCTGTCATCCAATAGTCACGATCCGAGTCTTTCTCTATCTGTTCATAGGGTTTACCCGAATGTTGGGCAATAATGCTGTACAGTTCCTTTTTCAACTTCTGTATCTCACGAGCCGTTATTTCGATATCTGAGGCCTGTCCCTGAGCCCCGCCCATCGGCTGATGAATCATTACACGAGAGTGTTGCAGGGCAAACCGTTTGCCCGTAGCTCCAGCAACCAGCAATACGGCTCCCATTGAGGCTGCCATACCGGTGCAGATGGTCGACACGTCACTTGAAATGTACTGCATGGTATCGTAGATACCCAATCCGGCATATACACTACCACCGGGGGTATTGAGATAGATAGAAATATCTTTCCCTGGATCGGCCGAATCGAGATAGAGCAATTGCGCCTGAATGACATTGGCGGCATATTCGTCAATTTGCGTTCCCAGGAAAATGATACGATCCATCATCAGTCGGGAAAAAACATCCATCTGAGCTACATTCAATTGACGTTCCTCTATGATGGTCGGTGATATGTAACTACTGGTAATATCTATATATTTATCCAGAGCAAGGCCGTTCAATCCTTGATGTTTAGTCGCAAATTTTCTAAAATCATCTGTCATAATCACAACGTTTTTAGGTTCATTTTCTTCAAACAAAGATAATGATAAAACCATTATCCCACAAATTTTGTTTTTTTTTGAGAGAGTATAAGATTTATTTGTTTATACACAAAAAATCAGCCCGGATTGGGGGCTGATTTTCTGGACCTATTTAACGAAGGAACTTATTTGTTCTCAAACATTTTGTAAAAATCTTCGACCGAAACAGTCTTCTCATTCAACGATACATGAGATTTGATGGTATCGATGATTTTTTCTTCAACGGCACGCTCGGCTATATTGTTCACGATTTTTTTATCTTTGAGCATATCCGAAGCGTATTTTTCCAACAAATCGTCAGGAACATTTGCCATTCCATACTGAGCAAATTGTGCACGGGTAGCTTTCTTGGCCATTTCGAGCATATCGGCATCGTCGACCTTTATCTCATACTGTCTGACAATCTCTTCTTTGATAAGTTGCCATTTCAAGTCGGGAACCATCTTGGGATATTCCTCTTCAACCGATTCGGCTGTGCGTTTCTCTCCGGTTACTACCAGCCAACGTTTGAGCAAGGCATCGGGGAGTTCAATCTCTCCCACCTTGGATTCCAATGCTGCACGGGCATCAAGAGCAAATTTATAATCGCTCTCGGGTTGCAATTGGGCAGCAAGCATTTCACGGATTTTTGCCGTGAATTCTTCTTCACTTTTTACCGTATCCTTACCGAAGGCATTATCGTAAAGCTCCTGACCCTCCTCGGCAGGTTTGAATCCGAGAATCGAGGTAATCTCTACCTCAAAGTTCGATTTTACATCTGCAGATTTATCTTTGCCGATATGGAGCATGGCAGCCATTTCGGTATCGTTGCCACCGCAAGCTACAGAGGGATTGAACACAACCTTGTCGCCAACTTTTTTGCCGACGAACTTGTTCTTTTCGGCCTCGTCTTTGAGGTATGCAGGTGTGAGAAGCGACTCAACCGAGATACCACCCTCTTTCGGAGCGTTGTTCTCGTCGAGTTCTACAAAACGACCTTTTACAATATCTTTTTCACCGGCCTCTTCGACGGGCTGCTGTACTCCGAAACGGTTGCAAAGAGCCTCTTTCTGTTTGGCCACCATGTCGTCGTCGATATCGATGTGATAGTAATCTACCTTGTCGTCGGCCGAGAGAGTGAGCGAAATTTCAGGAGCCAACGCTACATCAAACAAGAAAGTAAAATCTTCTTGTTTATCAAAATCTATTTCAGCTTGAGACTCCGAGGGCAGAGGCTCTCCCAAGACATTTAATTTGTTGTCTTTGATATAATTATAGAGACTCTCCGAGACCAGCTTGTTTATTTCTTCGAGCAGTATCGATTTGCCTACCATTTTCTTTATCATACCCATCGGTGCCATACCTTTACGGAAACCGGGGATATTGGCTTTCTGACGATACGTGCGCAAGGCTTTTTCTACTTTTTCTTCGTAATCAGCTTTCACGACATCTACCTTTACAACGGCAGAGACTTTGCTTGTGTTTTCTTGTGAAACGTTCATTCTTCCGAATCTATTTGGTTATTATCTATATTATTATCAACCTATTATACAGAATAGCAAGGCTTTTGAAAGGCTATATTGAACCCTACCCGCTATTTTAATGGTGCAAAAGTAATCGTAATCTTTCGATATTCAGCAAATTTTTCATGAAAATTTTTCACCGTATCGTCACTCTTCAATGAAGATTCTGTCACCGGAAAAAAATTTTTCAACAATCGGAAAATTATCAATAGAGTTTGCTACAAAGAAGAAGTTATTGTACCTTCGTCGAGCTAAACAGACTGTTTCATGATAGACCAAGCCACCATAGATAAAATCCTCGACAGTGCCAATATCGTCGAAGTTGTTTCCGACTTCGTTACACTCCGCAAAAGAGGGGTAAACTATATAGGATTGTGTCCTTTCCATGACGAAAAAACGCCCTCGTTCAGCGTATCTCCCTCAAAAAACATATGCAAATGTTTCAGTTGCGGAAAAGGTGGCAGCGCCGTCCACTTTATTATGGAACACGAACAAATGTCGTATTACGAAGCACTGAAATATCTGGCCAAGAAATACAACATTGAGATACATGAGAAAGAACAGAGTGAAGAAGAAAAATTACAACAAAGCAAACGCGAAAGCATGCTCATTGTCAATGCTTTTGCCCAAGAATATTTTTCAAGCATTCTTTTCAATCATGCCGAAGGTCGCTCTGTGGGTCTCTCCTACTTTCACGAACGGGGGTTCCGCGACGACATTATCAAAAAATTTGGTCTGGGATACTCTCTCGACCAGCGCGATGCACTCTATAATGAAGCAAAGGCCCGTGGATATAAAAAGGAATACTTGCTTTCTACAGGGCTGTGTCTCGAAAACAGCGACGGTCAGGTAAGCGACCGTTTCCGCGGACGGGTCATCTTCCCTGTTTACAGCCTGTCGGGCAAAGTGCTGGCTTTCGGTGGCCGCATTCTGAAAAAAAACGAGAAGATGGCCAAATATGTCAACTCTCCCGAGTCGGACATATACCACAAAAGCCATGAACTATATGGTATCTACCAAGCCAAGCAAGCTATCGTAAAACAAGACACCTGTTTCCTCGTAGAAGGATATACCGACGTGCTGTCGATGCACCAGTCGGGAATCGAGAATGTCGTAGCCTCTTCGGGAACATCTCTCACACCAGGGCAGATACGCCTCATACACCGCTTTACCAATAATGTAACGGTACTGTACGACGGCGATGCTGCCGGTATCAAGGCTTCGCTGCGTGGTATAGACATGCTGCTCAAAGAGGGGCTGCACATCAAGGTCGTGCTTTTGCCCGACGGCGACGACCCCGACTCTTTTGCCCAAAAACAGAGCGCCGCAGCCTTTACCCAATATATCAAGGAGCACGAGGTCGACTTTATTCGCTTCAAAACCAACCTGCTGATTGAGAGTGCCGGGCAAGACCCTGTGAAACGGGCCGGCCTCATTGCCGATATTGTGCAAAGTATTGCCGTAATACCCGACAACATAGAGCGCTCGGTCTATACCAAAGAGTGTAGTCGATTGATGGATATCTCAGAGAATGTACTTCTCTCCGAGATAAACAAACGTCGATATCAAGACTTGATAAACAGTAAAAACGAAGAACAAAACAACAATAAAAGTGGTGTCGGTAACGTACCGACGGCCACGGATACGGATACTGAACAGTCAATCGACCGGACGGAAGGGCCGAAAGATTTATCAACTTCCACCCAAGTTACCGTCCGCCAATCGGCCACCCAATATATCAACGACCTGTCGGAACGCACCCTGATACGCTATATCATACGTTACGGCGATTTGGAACTTTTCCCCAAAGACGATTCGGGCGAGATGTGGAAAGTGGCTTCCTATATCTTCAACGACCTCAAAAACGACGAAATTGTATTTTCCAACCCCATCTATCAAAGAATACGAGAAGAGGCCGAAGCCCAGTTTGCACGTGAAGATACAAATCTCATCCGTTATTTTACAAGTCACCCCGATACCGAGATAAGCCGCATCGCGCTCAACTGCATTAGCGACAAATATGAATTGAGCAAGGTTCATACCAAATACCAGCACATAGCCAGCGAGGAAGAGCGCATCGGAGAGCTGGTGCCCCGGGCTCTGTTTGAATTGAAAGATGCCATCATAGGGCAAGAAATAAAAACCATACAGCAACAGCTGAAACGGGAACAAGGCGACGAGTCGGGAAAACGGCAACTCATGCAACGAATTGCCGAACTTTTCAAGGTGAAAGCCGCATTGGCCAAGGAGCTTGGCGAACGCACCGTCAGT
>CAJLYN010000122.1 GCA_905210875.1 uncultured Bacteroides sp.
AAGCATATTTCGACCCGTAAAGAACCAATTTGTGCATATAATTAAGATCATTAGAGGCATAAGATTTTGTAATCTGAGGTTTTAAGGCCGTTTGAAAACTTGATATAAATCGGTTTACGGCTCCTTGAACTTGAACCGATATTGCATTAGCAGCATTTACTACAGGTCCGAAAAAAATATTGAGCAAAACATTCAAACCTTGTGTATAACCGGCAACAGCCAAAAATTCAAGAGAGGTCCAGCCTGAATATGCAAACATCTCTTTAAATCTCTGTTTCTCAAAATGCAATCGTGCTTTTACCTCAGGAAAATGCTTCCGGCAATAGATAAGATAACAAAAACGTATAAAAAGTTGCAAAACAAGCAATAACACAGCATACAAGACGAGCTTATCACTGTCAACATACAAAAGAGAATAAGCAATCAAAAATTTCAAGACAGCTTCAAGCAATGAAATATAGGCAAAAGCCTTCATTTGCTCATGTGCTATGATTAATGCATTATAAGGTGAACTTAATATAGTTACCATAGCTGTCAACACCGAGCACTGATACACCCAAAAAGCAGCTACCTCTCTATCAGGAGGAATCACCAGTTTATTAAGCAACAGCCATAAACCGATAGTCTCAGCCAAGACAAAAATAGCGATAGCAAGAAATACCTGTATAAGTCGGGTAGTACTTGTAACTCGTTGCAGTTCTACTTTATCGCCACCACCAAGAGCTACGGTTATGTATCTCGAGGAAGTGCTTGCCATTGAATCGGTCATGAACGAAAATATGACAATCACACCCGCAACAACATTATACAAACCAAAATCAACATCGCCTAGCACATTCAGTATAACCCGTGATGTATACAGACTCACCCCCATGATAAGTATCATGCGCAGGTACAGGAAGAGGGTATTGCGAGCTATGCGCTTATTGTTTTCGAGCTGCTTATTGTCATCCATCGAGAAGAATCAGAACACGAATTTATCGAAAAAAAGCAGAAAATCAACTAACTTTCTTTGCCGACAGTTTTTCCAAGACATACACAAGGACAAAGCCTACCACCATCAAGACAAACCCTTCCACCACAAGTTCGCTTGGCAAGATGTTGTTCTCGACGAGAGGTTTCACCTCACCATGACTATTGACATAGGTCTCCACCACCTCTTTCCACGGCCAAACTTTGTTGAGCGACCCCAACATAAAACCGGTTAAGACCGACAGTGTAATATTGCGGAAATACTTCAATGCATAGGAGAGTACACGCGAGAAACTTGTGATACCAAGAAGCGCTCCTACGGCAAAAACACCAAGCACGACAAAGTCCAACTTGTTAATCGCCTCCATGATGTAATAATATTTTCCCAGGAGAAGTAAGATGAAGCTTCCCGATATGCCGGGCAATATCATGGCACAAATGGCAATTGCCCCGCAAAAGAAAATAAACAGCAGGTTGGTCGATGTCTCGGCCGGTGTCGCTATGGTAATGTAATAAGCTATGGCGGCTCCTGCTATAAAGCCCAGAATCGTTTTCCAGTTCCACTCCTTAATATCTTTTGAGACAAACCATGTAGAAGCCAAGACGAGGCCAAAGAAGAAAGCCCACACCAGTACCGGTTCATTATCGAGTAAATAGGTAATAAGTTTTGCCAAAGAAAAGATACTGATAGCAATGCCTACAATCAAAGACAATAAGAAATTGGCATTAATTGCTTTCCAAAAAGCTATAAACTTTCCGGTAAACAACAATTTCAGCGAATGTATATTGATGCTTTTTATCGAGTCTATAAGTTCGTCGTAAATGCCTACGATAAAGGCTATCGTTCCACCCGAAACCCCGGGCACAACGTCGGCGGCACCCATACCTATACCTTTAAGCATGACTACGGCATAATCTTTCACTCCTCGTTTAGTAACGCCGTTCTCCTTCTCACTTCTTTTTTCTTCCATAAATTAAATGATATTATTTACAAGTTTGTATTCAGATTTCTTCCCAATTCGTCCCGCAACAGATTCATGATATGGGCCAACGACTCGACCCGCTTATGGTTTTCCTCATCAAGAGAATTCAATATTTGGGGGTCGCTCATAAGCGTCTCTATCTCTCCGGCCAGACGCATGGCCTCCTCGACATCGCCATACTTGAAGTGGGCCAAGGCAAGACTCAACAGCATCTCCACATCGGTATAGCGAGAATAATCGACCGCCTGCGTGTAATATTTAATGGCACGAAGGCGGTAACGGGATCGCTCCTCTCCGACCGATTTTACAGCCCGTAACTCCATGATTTGGCCCAGACTCTTACTAGCATACGCATTCTCGGCATCAAGGGCAAGTACTTTGCCGAACTCTTTTTCGGCATCGTCAAGCCGATTTTCATACATATCTATCTCGGCATTAAACAGTAGAGCATCGATGTGGCAGGAATCTACTTCGAGCGCTTTTTTCAGAGCTTCTCGTGTATGGGGTATATCGTTAAGACTATAATAATTAGTAGCCAGTTGATAATATAGATCGGCATTCGGATAGTCGGCATATTGTATGGCCAAGAGCAACGAATCAATAGCCTTTTCATACATCTCCATGTGGGCATAGCAGGCTGCCAGCATGGCATGGGCCATACTCTTGTCGCCGGCCATTTCGAGTACCTCGTCGAATATGTGCATGGCGGCCTGAAATTCGCCTTTGTCATAAAGACAACAGCCTTTCGATATCATCGTCTCGACATGATTCTCGTCTATGGCCAAGGCAAAATCGCAGGCTTCTATGGCTTCGTCGTATTTTCCCTGCAATGCCAACAGACGGGCCAAGTCGAACCAATCGGCGTGAGAATAGGGATTCCTGTCGAGCAACTGGTTGTATATGGAAATGGCCTCATCGTTCTTCTGCTGGTCTTCATAGATATGTGCCAACTCACGCAAGAGAGCATCCTTCTCTTTGGGAAGGCGGCGACAAGCTTCTTCGATAAACGAATAGGCATCATCGAGACAATCATAATCCAGGAACAGGTCTATTACATCAAGGCATATGTCGAGTGACAATTCGTCGGAATCAAGCAACTCTCGGATACAGCCCACAGCCTTCATAAACTGTGAACGTATAAGTGATATCTCTGCCTGAATAAGAAGAGCATCTACCGTATGGCTTTGCACAGCAGCCATCTGTTCCTCAGCTTCATCGATACGGTCGAGGCATAACAAATAACCACCGCGGCGCACCAACAACTCGGGATTGCCCGGGTGTAATTCCAATCCATATTCGATGACATCAAGGGCTGCCTGGTATTGTTCCGATAGCTCATATTCATAGGCGATGTCCTCTATGTCTTCGGCATCGAAATAACAACGTTCTCCCTTACGAAGCATATCTTCATAACGACGTATCAATTCTGAATCGATTTCTTCATTATCCATAAATACCCATTTTTACGACAATACCGGAGTAAAGCGAAAAATTTTCCGCATTACTCCGGCAAGAAATAGATTAATATATGCTTCAATGTTTATCCTTTATTTTCTCCCAACTATCTTTCAAGGAGACGGTACGGTTGAAAACCAAATGTCCCGGGGTCGTATCGGGGTCGACTGAGAAATAACCGATACGCTGGAATTGATAGTGGTCGCCACATTTTGCCGTCTCGGCCAAATAGGGCTCGATATAGGCTTTTACGACCTTCAACGAATCGGGATTCAAAAACTCTCTGAAATCCTTCTCTTTCTCCTCGGCCGGATTTTCGACCATGAAAAGACGGTCATACATGCGCACTTCGGCTTCGACCGCATGACGTGCCGACACCCAATGCAACGTACCTTTCACCTTGCGGTTGCTCTCGGGCAATCCGCTGCGGGTGGCGGCATCGTATTCGCAATATATTTCCTCGATTTCCCCGGCCTCGTTTTTCTTGCAACCGGTACATTTCACGATATAAGCCGATTTGAGTCGCACCTCTTGTCCCGGCGTCATACGGAAAAATTTCTTGGGCGGATTCTCCATGAAATCTTCCCGTTCGATGTAAAGCTCCCGAGTGAAAGGCATCGAGTGCACTCCGGCTTCGGGCTTCTCGGGATTGTTTTCGGTATCAAGGTATTCGATTTGGTCTTCGGGATAGTTCGTAATGACCAGTTTCACAGGATTGACCACAGCCGCCACGCGATTGGCGTTTTTGTTGAGGTCTTCGCGTATGCTGTGTTCGAGCAACGCCACGTCGATGAGACCGTCGAATTTGGTGTAGCCGATTTTGTCGACAAAATTGCGTATCGACTCAGGGGTGTACCCGCGACGGCGCAATCCGCAGAGGGTCGGCATGCGGGGGTCGTCCCAACCGCTCACGAGGTTCTCTTGCACGAGCTGCAACAATTTGCGCTTGCTCATCACCGTATAGGTGAGATTGAGGCGGTTGAACTCGATCTGTCGCGGGCAATAGCTCTCGTCGGCAAGGAATTTCACGAACCACTCATACAGGGGACGGTGTACTTCAAACTCCAACGTACATATCGAGTGGGTCACCCCTTCGAAATAGTCCGACTGTCCATGGGCGAAATCGTACATGGGATATACGTTCCATTTCGTTCCCGTACGGTGATGCGGGTGCTTGATGATGCGATACATGATCGGGTCTCTCATGTGCATGTTCGAAGAGGCCATGTCGATTTTTGCGCGCAATACCATCGAACCTTCTTCAAACTCACCTTTGTTCATGCGTTCAAAAAGGTCGAGATTCTCTTCTATGGGGCGGTCGCGATAAGGGCTGCTCACTCCGGGTTGGGTGGGGGTACCCTTCTGCTGGGCAATCTGCTCCGAGGTCTGCTTGTCGACATAGGCATAGCCCTCTTTTATCATGCGTATGGCCAAATCATACAATTTGGGGAAATAATCCGATGCATAATAGAGACGGTCTCCCCAATCGAAGCCCAACCAATGTATATCTTCCATGATGGAATCGACATATTCCACATCTTCACGGGCAGGATTGGTGTCATCGAAACGCAAATTGCAGGTTCCGCCAAATTTCTCGGCAATGCCAAAGTCCATGCATATCGCTTTCGCATGGCCTATATGCAAATAGCCATTCGGCTCGGGCGGGAAACGGGTATTCAACCGACCTCCGTTTTTGCCGGCAGCCAAATCGGCCTCGACAGCCAGTTCTATAAAATTCAGGCTTTTCCTCTTCATTTTGTTCTGCTACTTGTGTCATGGTCAAAGTTTTTCTACTTGCAGATATATCACGTTTGTTTAATAGCGGCAAAGATAGCGAATAAAATCCATTTATCACATTCCTTTATTTTATTTACATCGACCCGAATACTTTTTCCCACGCTGGCCAGCATAACATATTCCCCATAATGAAACTTTATAATCATGTAGTGGTACAATTATTTTCATTGTGAAAAAAATTTTAATCTGAATGTAACATCTTTTTCGCATTATAATATGAATTTTGCATCGTCAAATCAATGCCGAATAATATGTATAAAAACATTCTTTTGATTCTCCCGTTGTTCCTCATCTTTTCTCAACCATCTGCTTCACAACGCATCAAAGGCAGCGACACGGTTCTTCCTCTTACCCAAAAATGGGCCGAAACATTCATGCACGAATATCCAAATACATCGGTCACCGTCACAGGTGGTGGCAGCGGAGTGGGCATTTCGGCCATTATGGAAGGGACGACCGATATTGCCATGTCTTCCCGGCGCATCAAATTCGGAGAGAAAATGAAACTGAAACAAAACAGCACCGAGGTCAACGAAGTCATTGTAGCTTACGATGCATTGGCAGTAATCGTCAATCCGTCAAATCCGGTCAACAATCTCACGCGAGAAGAATTGGAGGCCATTTTTCGGGGGAAAATAACCAACTGGGAAGAAGTGGGCGGCCCCGATGCCAAAATCATCGTATATTCACGGGAAACCTCATCGGGCACATACGAATTTTTCAAAGAAAGCGTGCTGGAAAACAAGAACTACACCAACAATATCCTTTCCATGCCGGCAACAGGAGCCATCATACAATCGATAAGACAAACCAAAGGAGCCATCGGTTATGTGGGCATGGCCTACCTCAACCCTTTTGTTAAAGCCATCAACGTATCATACGACGGTGGAAAGAACTATGTTCACCCGTCGATAGAAAACGCCCGGGCAAAAAAATATCCCATCGTGCGGCCGCTTTACTATTATTACAATAAAAAAGACGAAGAAAAAGTCCGTCCTTATATACAATTCATCACATCAGAAAAGGCCGAAAACATTTCTTTGGAATTAGGATTCATTCCCGCCACATTATAAAAAATTCTATATGAAAAAATGGATTGAAAAAGGATTAAATATTTATCGGGGCATGTCGGTGCAAGTACGGGCATCCATGGCATTTATGGTTGTCAATTTCATGCAAAAGGGGATTTCTTTCCTGACGGCACCTATTTTTACCCGTTTATTAACGACGGAGGAGTACGGGGTCATTACGATTTATTCTTCCTGGGCAGATGTCATTGGTATTTTTGCCATGTTTGGTCTTTATAATAATGTGTATTGCAGAGGTATTCTGGAATTTAAGGAAGATAAGAAGAATTTTACGTTCTCCTTGTTGACACTGGCAAATCTGATTACTTTGATTGTATTTGGTGTGGTATGGACGGTAAATACGTATGTGCTTCATTTCCT
>CAJLYN010000123.1 GCA_905210875.1 uncultured Bacteroides sp.
TTCCAGATGGGCTTATGTATTTATAAATAATTCCAATCATTTGTGATAATATTTGCTATATAATCACAAATATACTTTTTAATAAAGAAAGAAGCAATTAGAATTCCGTTTGGTTGCTTTTTTTTGTAAAATTAACTGCTATAATTGTGCTTTTTCTTTATTATCAACTGATATTTTCTTTTTAAAGAAAATATCAGTCTTGTTTCCGGTCTTTTGCTTTAAGTGCTTGATTGGGTATCCTCGGAGGAGGCTACTTGTCAGGCTGTTCTGTATATGATGTAAGCATACGGTGTGAATGTGTCAATAGATGTATTCAACGTCGGACTTCTTGAATCGGAGAATACGGGTGTCGTAACTGCTGGCTCCGTTTTTCATCAGGTACAGGTTGGACATACCCCCGTTCATGTACCACCCTTCACCGGTGGGGGAGTAAACCCCGAAAAGGATATTGTTGTAATGCCCCGAATGCATTATGCCGGCATCGTTCCACTGTGCCGCCGGGCCATACCATACAAGTGGCTCGTGTTCGGGATAGTCGGGGCTCGACATGGCAACATAGATGATGTCCGATACGGTCGTGGTGCCTACGGGTATGTCGTTCTTGCGAAGTTGCTGACGTTTTATCTGTGAATGTCCGTTCCAAGGATTTTTCAATGTGTGGGTTCCGTTATACATCATCCATATATAGTCTGTCGCATCGAACAGCCGGTTGAACTCTTCAGCTCGTATCCGTCGGGTGAAAGAGATTTCGGGTCCAATTTGTTGATGTGTACTTTTTCGTCTCGGGTGAATCGTTCCAAGACAACGACGCCGTCTTGTTCGATAACCTGCATACCTTGCCCGCTGCCACCTTGGTATGCCCAGCCCCAGAGGTCGAAAAAGTCTGCCGCTGAGCAGGAGGTGAGATATTGAAAGAGGGTCATGCCCGATTGTGCGGCCGGGTCGGACGAGGAGAGTATCTGATCTTCAAAACTCTTTGAGTTCTTGATGGCATTGTATTTGCACCACCACACACCATGCAGCCATGTTACCGGCAAGCCGTAATTGCGACGTATTACGGTATAGGCTTCCCGGTCGGTGTTGTCTTCTTTGTTTCTGATGACAAGGGTGGCCGATTGCTTGCGACCGTTGGCCGTGGGGTCATTGGGGCGCCAACCGCCCAACACGCGGTATCGGTTGCCGTCACTCTCGGCCTCAATCTTTATCCAGGCATCTTCTCCTTCTTCAAATTCTACAATCATCTCTTTTTCGGACGGAAGCGTAAAAATACCGAACTCGTTGTCTATGTAGCGGCCGAAATCGTGGGTATATGTATCTGTCCCGAACTCCAACGCCCCTTCGCTGGTTGTGGGGTTTCCCGTCATACGTATGTGAATGTGGTCTTCGGGGTAGGAGTTATGCAGTCCTTTCCGATGGAAATAGAGCGAGAGGTCAGCCGTTTTCATGTTGGGTGCATAGAGTTTTTTGCGAATCCTGAAAAGGTTGATGCCCGATAAAGAGTTTTCGGCCTTATTGCTGAGTTCCGGGTCGGAGACCGGTTCTACGGTCAGCAAGTCATCGGCTACCGGCACGACCTCCAATTCGCTGTCGCTTTTTATGGCCATGATGAAATCGGTTTCCAGATGTGGCAGTATGAGCATGGTACCCTCCTGGGCAATCGTTACATTACGGGGTAGCGCCACAAGGGTCGAGTCTATGGTAAGGGGTGAGTCTATTCCCGGTTTCAAAGCGGTGTCTCCGCCGTCTTTCCATTCCTCTACGGTGAGTTGAACCTCTTTGTCGACCACATCTTTGCGGAGGGTGATGGAGTAGACCGTATTGCGGGAAATCGTTTCGGGCAAATCGCTTTCGAGCGAGTACTCTTTTCCCTCGATGGTAGCGTTTAACACGACCTTCAAGTCCCGATTGTGCTGCTCATACACATACAGGATTCCCGGCTCGGTATCGTGATACGGTTGTTCCGGTACAAGCGAAATGTCGGTCGTGTCTCTCACTTCGGGCGAGACGACCTCTGATTGGGGAAAGAGGTAGGCATTCTTCGCTACATTCTTAAAGGTTATCTCTTTTACCTCGACCGTTCCGGCCACGGCAATTCGCAAATCGAAGCGGGCGGCCGCTCTTTTCAGCGATACCGGGATTACATAATCCGACGGGTTGGATAGCGATACGACACCGGTATATACCCTTTCGGCTTTTCCATCGGTGGAGTGTATGATGGTTTTGCGCCATTCCTCTTCCGAGAGTCCCGGTGCGGGCGATGCGAAGTCGGGGAGAAGGGAGGCGTTGGCCACAACATACAGATTCCCTTTCATGGCATCGAGCCGAAATTCATATTTGCTGTGGGCCTGTTTGCTCCCGATATATTCTTTTACAAATTTCCCCTCATCAAAAAGATAGGCGCCTATCTCTTCTATATTGTCTTCACTGTCGACCTCTGTCTGATTGTCAGAAAAAAGATACGATACCTCTGCGCATATTATCCTGTCGCTGTTTTCAAAAAGGTCCTCTCCGTGCGACTGGTCGTCGCAGGACAAACCGGTCAGTAACAGAAGTGTAAGAAAGAAAACCGAATATATTTTTCTCATAATGTCCATATCATTTTCTATGTGTAACAAAGATTGCAAGCGCCCCACGCCGTGGGGCTTTTTTTAATTTGAAGAGCTCAGCGTGTGGGGCACGAGTTCGGTATCAGGCCCTTCTTCCCATTCGTCGAAAGAGACTTCGACCGTTACATCGATGACATCCTGGCGGACGGTTATCGTATAAATCGTGTTGCGCATGATGTCGCCGTTAAACGCTTTTGTCAGGGTATGAGACTTCCCGTTGATAACGGCTTCGACACTTATTTCAAGATTCTCATTGGCCTGTTCATAGGCATAGAATACGGCCGGAGTATCTGTCGCAAGCGGGGTGTCGAAAGAGACACTCATGTCGCCCACAGGGACTTCCTGGGGGGTGTATGCGCTGCCGTCGGAAAAAAGGGTGCCTGATTGTGCGGCATTCTTCAAGGTGATGCGGCTTACCGATGCTGTACCCGCGGTTCTGATTTGGAGGTCGAAACGGGCAAATCCTCTTTTCAGACTCACCGGGAGTGTGGTCTGTGAGGCCTCCATGTGGTTCAGATTTACACTCCCCGAATAGAAATGTACCGGTGCATTGTTTTTCACCGTCATACATCTCTTCAACCACTCTTCCTCCGTTATCTCCTGACTTTTCAACTCTTCCAGGTGAATCTGTTCTTGGGTATTTGCCAGTACATACAATGTTCCGGCATATTTGTCGAGTTGTATGTCGAAACTGTTTCCTGAGAGAACAAGGTTGTTATAGATACGGGTCATCTTTCCGTCCTCAAATATACAAGCCTGCATATCTGTTATGATACTCTCGTTTTCCAGGACCGGCCCGATGCCATCATATTCTGTTATGGAAGTTTTTACGGTTCTGTGGCCATCTCCATTTCCATCGGGGAAGGAGGGGGTTGTTGCATCATCTTTCGAGCATGATACGAAAAGGCTTAAAGATGCGAATACGGTATAGAAAAGTCTTGTTTTCATTATCGGCGTTTCGGTTAAAGTTTGGTGTTCCTATTTTTATGGTTTTCAGTGTCAATCGTAGATATATTCTACGGGAGTCTTGATGCATCTTATCAGTCGCGTCTTTGTGGCATTGTTGGCTACATATTTAATCCAGTTTTCATTGGGTTTTATGGTGCTTGCATATCCTTCCATTGTCCACGTCTGACTGCTGTTTCCATTAGTGGCCAGGAGCAGGTTCATGCGGGCAATATTCCCATGTGTCGTGTTCCACTGGTGCCCCAGCCCGTTAAGGAGGTAATGAGAACCGTTTATCTCAAAATCGTAGAACGATATGATTCCATAGTTATGACCTAGGAAATTGACATCTCTCTCTACAATCGTAATCCGTATATCTTGCCCGGCGCTGTTTTGATACGTCCGTGAGCCTACACCTCCAAGGTTGAAGTTCCCATTTTTAGAAAAGACGAGGTAATCATCATAGTCGGGAATCTGGTATCCTTGCGGAGCCATCTCTGTCGGGGGGAGCAACCCGAAGTTCTGAGCCTGCGAGGCCATTCCTTCGTGATAAAATGCGGTCCCGTCGTGGCGTAGCGGCAGTCCCTGGCTGTTCCCACCTTGATATTGGTCGCCCAATATTTTCAGGAGTTCATCGTCGGCTACGGTCGTCAGGTAAGAAAGCAGTTCGTGATGGGGTGCCGGGTCGTTGGGGATTGTTATCTGGTCTTCAAAAGATTTTACATCTCCCCGCAAGTTGTATTTGCACCACCATGTTTCACCTATCTTCACTACGGGTAACCCCCAGTTTATCCTTCGCACGGTATAGGTCTCTTCGTTGCTTCCATCTTCGTCCGAAATGATTATCCGGCCCTCTTGAATCCGTCCGTCAGCTTTGGGGTCGTTGGGTTTCCATCCACCGACAATACGGTATCTCTTGCCTGGCATATCTGCCGGATCAATCGCTTCGGAGACTGTTTCGGCGGCTTTCAGCCATGCCGATTCATCGGCATCAAATTCTACGTGGAGTATCTTGTGGGGTGGGAGCGTGATGATACCCAGTTCTCCGTCGATGTATTGCTTGAAATCGCACATTGCGTTGTCGTCAAAACGAATAGCCCCATCTACCTCTATCGGGTTGGCCTCGATAATAAGTACGACTCTACCGAGATTGGTTGCGTCGTTGTCATAGATGTCCAAATGGATTCTTTCGGCCGTCCGACCGGGCATACGCCGGCGGCTGCTGACGGAAACTTCGGCTATTTTTTCTAAGAGGCTTCTCTCTTTATTGACGTTATGAGATATTTCTACGCCGGCTACCGCGCCGTCGATGGTTACGGTAGCGTTTGCCTCGGCCATGAGCGCCAATACAAAGTCGCTTCCATGATATGGAACAAAGACGGTGTCTCTTGTTTCATTCACCCTTACTCCATCGGAGAGCGTGGAGTTTTCTACTTCAACAAGACCTTCGATCGATGGGCTCGACCCGGCCGATGTTCCCGCCTCCCAGCCATCACTTTCGATAACGAGTTGCATTTCGGCACCCTTCCCGTGAATTTTCAGGGTGTGAACCTCGTTTCGGCGTATCACCGACGGGAGCGCTGCTTTAAGCAGGTGCAAACCGTCTCCGAATGTAATGGTAACCTCTACGAAAAGCGAATCGTTTATCTGTTCGGGAATATAGAGGAGCGTCTCACTTTTGTTCTCGACAGGAGCATCGGCGTACTCTTTTATGAAATCAAACCTGGCAGCCGATGCGGCGGTCGCTACATTTTCTCTGGCCATGACATAGCCTTTATCGGCCAAATTATGAATGATGACTTTTTGTACCTGTACACCCTTTTCGAGAGATTCGATATCGACCCTTGCCATGCTTCGTGTCATCGCCACGACGGCAGAGGTCGATTTTTCGATATCGGTCTTGCCTGTCATCAGCAGACCGTCGCCAGTCATCTCTTCGATGCTGCCTTCCATGGCGAGAAACTCGTCGAGGGTCGAGTATTGGGGCGTGAGAGTTCCGGCACCCTTTAATGATGTAGAGTTACACAATATGTATAGTGTGCCCGAGAAAGTTGCCGGCGCAAAAGCATACTGGTTTGTACCACCTGTCTGCGAGGGCGTGATTACTTCTTCGAGTATGCCGTCGACAAAACGATAACCGGTTACATTCTTGATGATGGATTCGTTGCCGCTTCCCGACAGATTATCGGGCGACAACCTTACGGTTATCATTTGGGCATTTCCGGTCTCCAACATATCGAGGTTTTCGTTACACCCCACTATTCCCCAGAGCAGGAAAAGAAATACAGGCGTGAGTTTGAAGATTCTTGTATTCATTTTAAGTCAAAAAAAGCGGTTACTGATAAAGAGTCGGATTTTTACTGCTGTTGAGGTAATGGGGCGAGTTTATGGGCATTTCGTTCAGATGCGTTACATAAAAATGGTTCATAAGCTCTTGTGCCCAAGGACCATAGGTGAAGGCGCTGCTATGGTTGTAGCCCATCACGTGCCCCAGCTCATGAAACATGATTTCGCAGGCATAGGTGTTGGTATAGTGATTCAGCCAGCCCGATTGATATACTCCAAAGGCAGAACCTCCCCCCAGTCCGATAATCCCATTTCCCGGATATACCAGCCCGACATTCAGTGTGCGTTCCTGTCTCATCTGTTGCAATACGACGTCGGCAGTAACCTTGTCGGTTACACCACCATTGCCATACAGCCGGTCTTCGTTTGCCCGTAATATCTCTTCGTGTTCGGGCATGTCGATCATGTATGTAAAGTTCAGGAAGAAAGCTACGGCTTCGCGACAATGCACTGGGCGGATTCCCATCCAGTTTCCGACAGGACCACCATCGGGTCGGGTCGGATCGCCTCCATACAGGTCGAACCGTATGTTCCACCCGTGAATGATGGCCTTTAACTTTTCCAGGTAGGGATCATCTGACTCAATCTTAAACACAACTCCCGAAAAATCTTCGGCTTGCATCATGGGTATTCTGACAATCTTTCCCGATTCCGAACGGTAGTACAACCCTTTCTTCAAAAGGGGTATTTTGGATTTGAGATTATGAGGTTATCAGGGGGGATAACCACAATGCTATTA
>CAJLYN010000124.1 GCA_905210875.1 uncultured Bacteroides sp.
CGCATAGCCCTTAACATCGTTTCTGTGGCCGTAAATCATGTCTGTATCAACAAGGTTTGTGAAAAGAAGACCTTCAAAATCCTTCTTGAGGAATTCGATTGTTTTGTCGATACCGTCGTTGTTGTAGTTGCCGTGATTATAGACGTCGATGCCGTCGATAAATACATTCTCGCAGTCGAGATAGTGCTGGGTCCATGCCGGGGAGTTGCGCAGGTGTATGTCGCTCAGGGTAACATTCTTGCAGCTGATGACGCGCAGCAGGTAGGGGCGTCGTGTGATGCCCATGAGCGTCTCGGTTTCGGTGGCGGGATAGTTTTCCAGAGAGCCTTGTCCGTCGATGGTGCCCTGCCCGCATATGGTTATGTTCTCGACCTTCTCGGCAAAGATGAGCGAGCGGCTCGAATAGCGCTTGATGTGCGATACATAGCTCGACTCGTGCGACGGGTAGTCGCTCAGCTGTGTGCTGCCCAGCAGGGTGGCACCCCGCTCGATGTGCAGGGTTACGTTGCTTTTCAGTACGAGGGTACCGCTCAGGTATCGGCCGGGAGTAAGTACGACAGTTTCTCCACCGCAGGCCGAAGCAGAGTCGATGGCGGCCTGTATGGCGTGAGTGTCGAGGGTGGTACCGTCGCCTTTGGCGCCGAATGTGCGCACATCGAGTGTGGCCGATGCATACGGTATTGTAAGGAACAGTGTTGCTGCGAGGAATAGAGCTTTTTTCATGGTCATGTTATAGAATAAAAAGTGTATAATTATTTGCTGTAAATTGCGGAAAGGCATGAGCCTATTCTATTTATAGTTACAAATGTAGGCAGAATCTATGTAAAATTGAAACTTTTGAGGCCGGTTTGTGCGGCCAATTTAGAATTTAGAATAATTTATCTCTTTTTTTGAGGAATATAATCATTTCTGAGACGGTTAGTATTAAGGTGTCGCGATAAGGTAAGTTATGGAAAAATTGTTGTGATAGTCGTATGCCGACGTTCTCGCCAAGTGAGTAAAAACAGAGTAGAATGTTTCCTTTGTGAAGATGGCTTTTGTATATGTCTAATGGTTTGTGATGCGAGGAGGCAGAATTTTTTTTGAATCGTAAATCTGAGTAGGTGTTGTAAGAAATGTTATGGAAGCTTTCTTATTGTTATTATTTATATTCCGTATAAATAAAAAGAGGGAGTTGCTATGTGGATTAAAAATAAATAACGATTTTTGCAGAAACATTCCCGTTGTCAAAAACAAGAATACGATATGAGACTCTCCGAGGTACCTACCGGACAAGAAGTGGTAATTGTGAAAGTGCTGGGATACGGTGCTTTCTGTAAGCGAATTATCGAAATGGGATTTGTGCGGGGCAAGAAGGTAAAGGTCTTGCTCAACGCACCGTTGAAAGATCCTGTGAAGTACGAAATCATGGGCTATGAGGTTTCTTTGCGACGCAGTGAGGCAGAACTTATCGAAGTAATGACACTCGAAGAGGCTCGTAACCAGCTTCCGGCCGAAGCGGGCGAGGTAGTTGTCGATGAAGAAATGCAGATGCAGAAAGCCGCCGACCGATCGAGTAAGGTCATAAACATTGCATTGGTGGGTAACCCCAATTGCGGCAAGACGTCGCTCTTCAACATTGCCTCGGGAGCACATGAGCATGTGGGCAATTACAGCGGTGTGACGGTCGATGCCAAGCAGGGACATTTCGAATATAAAGGATATCGGTTTAATATTTTTGACCTTCCCGGTACCTATTCGCTCTCGGCCTATACTCCCGAAGAACTCTATGTGCGGCGACACCTTATCGAGAAACAGCCCGATGTGGTGGTAAATGTCGTGGTTGCCTCGAATCTCGAACGAAACCTTTTCTTGACGACCGAGCTTATCGACATGGACCTCCGTATGGTGGTGGCTCTCAACATGTACGACGAGTTGGAGTCGAGTGGCGATCGGTTTGATTATGAAACGCTCGGAAAAATGATAGGTGTGCCCATCGTGCCTACCATATCGCGCACGGGATGGGGTATCCATAATTTGTTCGATACCATCATACGTGTTTATGAGCGAGAAGATCCCGTTGTGCGCCATATACACATCAATCATGGACAGATTATAGAGAGTGGCATTACTGTTGTCAAAGATGCCATCAAGAAAGAGGCGCAATCGGTTTATTCACTCTCCCCTCGATATTTGGCCATAAAATTGCTTGAACGTGATAAGGAGATAGAACAGCTCCTGTCGAAGGAGCCGCAATACGCCCAATGGATCGAATTGCGCGATAAAGAAGATAAACGCATCGAGGATACCTTGGGTGAGAATATCGAGGCGGCTGTTGCCAATGAGAAGTACGGCTTCATTTCAGGAGCGTTGCACGAGACACTGGTGCCAGGCAAACGCAATGAATTCAAGACGACGCGCCTTATCGACTCGCTGGTGACACATAAAATATACGGTTTCCCCATTTTCCTCTTCCTGATGTGGATTATGTTCGAGGCCACCTTTGTGTTGGGTGCCTATCCCATGGAATGGATAGAGTCTGGTGTGAATGCACTGGGCAGCCTTATCGAACGGTTTATGGCTCCTGGTCCGCTGAAAGACCTGCTCATCGATGGGGTTATTGGTGGTGTGGGTAGTGTCATTGTCTTCCTCCCCAACATTCTTATCCTCTACCTCTTTATATCTTTCATGGAAGATTCGGGTTACATGGCACGGGCTGCCTTTATCATGGACAAGATCATGCACAAGGTAGGACTACACGGCAAGTCGTTTATTCCCCTCATCATGGGCTTTGGCTGTAATGTGCCGGCCATTATGGCCACCCGCACCATTGAGAGCCGTAGCAGTCGCATCATTACCATACTTATCACGCCCTTTATGTCGTGCAGTGCCCGACTTCCGGTTTATGTACTGATGATAGGGACATTCTTTTCGGCGTATGCCAGCCTTGTATTTTTAGGACTCTATATTCTGGGAATAATAGTCGCTATATTGACGGCTCGTATGTTGCGTCGTTTCTATTTTAAGAAAGACGAGACTCCCTTTGTCATGGAATTACCACCCTATCGTGTTCCCACCATGAAAGCAACGTTGTTGCATATGTGGGGAAAAGCCGAGCAGTATCTGCGCAAGATGGGTGGCGTCATACTGGTTGGAGCCGTTGTGATATGGTTCTTGAGCTACTATCCGCGTCCTCAGGTCGACCCGGTAACTGGGCAGACCGAGACGATTGCAGAGCAGCAGAAACATTCCTATTTGGGACGGCTGGGTCAATTTGTCGAACCGGTCATGGAACCGCTCGGCTTCAACTGGAAAGTCGATATAGCTCTTCTTTCGGGTGTGGCAGCCAAAGAGATTGTTGTCAGTACGATAGGTGTGCTGTATGCAGGTGAATCAGACCTTACCGAAGACGACGCTTCTTTGCGTGAACGTCTGACCATGCCCAATCCCGAAACCGGAAATTCCGACTTTACACCACTTATTGCTCTTACATTTCTGGTATTTGTATTACTCTATTTCCCTTGTTTGGCCAGTGTTGCAGCCATAGTGAAAGAGACAGGAAGTTGGGGGTGGGGTATTTTCTCCATGGTGTACAATACGGCATTTGCCTGGGTGGTTGCGTTTTTAGTATTCAACATCGGAAAACTATTTATTTGATATGATACAGCAAGTTATAGTCATAGTCATAGGAATAGCCGTTGCGGCTTATGTCGTGTACCATGTGGTGCGAATGGCAAAGGGAAAAGTTTCGTCCTGTCCCAGCGGTTGCTGCGGTTGTGCATCGGCCTCGTGCTGCTCCTATGAGATAAAAAAGAAGGGGCGTTTCAAAGAAAATGTCAAGAAAAAATCGTAGTCTGTTTGCAGAATCGGAAAAAACGCCTATCTTTGCAGCGCAATAGCAACAAGGTTCCTTGGCCGAGAGGTTAGGCACTGGTCTGCAAAACCACTTACAGCAGTTCGAATCTGCTAGGAACCTCCAAACGTAAAAAAGGTTGACGATATCGTCAACCTTTTTTTGTTTCTCAATGAGAGATGTTATTCCTTTCTGTTGGCCCTTATCTTAGGTTTTCAGCAGTTTTGTTATTTATAGATAGAAGATGTAAATTTTCTACTATGAACCTTTTGGCTGAAATGAAATTCTGTTTGCCGATGTGAAATCTGGTATGAAAGTAGAATATTTACTTCTGTGTGGCAGCGCGGCTTATGGTGTACATGACAATACAGCAAAGTGCAATGATGATGCCGGTTGAGAGGAGAATGTTGCCCATGCCGGTGAGCGGCGAAACGATACCGCCGAAGAGAAACTGTGTAAATCCCAACAGTGCCGAGGCATTACCGGCACTCTTGCGTTCGAGATCGAGGGCAAGTGCGGTAGAGGTGGGCATTACTATGCCGAAAAAGAACATCATGATAAAGAGTAACCCTTCGACTACGATAAAAGAGAGGTTGCCCATGAGGGCGATTGCCGTGGCGAGTCCGAGGACAAAGAATATTGTAGAGCCGACGCGTAGGGCTATCGATGCATTGGCAAAGCGGGGCGTGAGCACGCTCGATCCTATCATGATGGCAAAGGCATTTGCTCCGAAGCAGATGCTGTATAGGAGGGGGGAGATTTGATAATGTTCTTGAAAAATGAATGGTGAGGCGGCTATGTAGCTGAACAAAACACCCATGGCAAAGGTTTGTATGAGCAGGTATTGGGTAAATTTTCGGTTGCGCAGCACGGGAATGAGTTGCGAAAAGGTCGACAGCACCCCCCCTTTGAAGCGATTTTCTTGCGGGAGAGTCTCTTTCTGAGCAAAGCCGATGAGGGTGAGTATGATGCCGATAACCAGGAGTATGACGAAGATGCCTCGCCAGTCGGTCCATTCGAGCATGACGCCCCCTAATACAGGAGCGCCTACCGGCGCTACTCCGTTGATGGCCGCCATGAGTGAGAAGGTGCAGGCCAATGCATTGCCGGCATAAAGGTCGGTAACGATGGAGCGGGAGATGACCAGTCCACCCGCTCCGGCAAAACCCTGGATAAGGCGGCACACGATAAAGGTGTGTATGTCGTCGGCGTAAAGACAGGCAATGGTAGAGACAACAAAGAGCACGAGCGATAGGAGCAGCGGGATGCGCCGCCCGAACTTGTCGCTGAGCGGACCGATAATCATCTGTCCCACAGCTAGACCCAGCATGCTGAATGTCAGCGTGAGTTGTACCAGTGAAGTAGTTGTATTGAAATCGTTGACGAGTTGGGGTAGGGCCGGCAGGTAGAAATCGGTTACAAAGGGGCCGAAGGCCGACAGCATACCCATGAAAAGAAGTATGAATAAGCGGGAGTTGCGTTGTGTTTGCGACATAGAGTTTGATTAAAATCAGGTGCAAAATTCCCAAAAATGTTTCAAAACAATCTGTCAACAGATGAAAAAACGAGTTAATCATTTTAAATCGTTCTCTTGGCTTTTCTCTACATCGGAGAGAAAGTCTAATTTTATCTACACATAAACAAATCTGGTAATGATGAAAAGAAGAAAGCCGAAGATTGCATTGGTATTGGGCAGTGGAGGAGCGCGCGGACTGGCTCATATAGGTGTTATCGAGGAGTTGTTGTCGCGCGGATACGACATAACGTCGGTAGCTGGAACTTCCATGGGTGCGTTGGTGGGCGGTATCTATGCAGCCGGCAAGTTGCCCGACTTCAAGAAGTGGGTGCTGGGTATCGACAAGTTCAGAATGTTTCAGTTGCTCGATTTTTCATTCCGCCTCGACGGTATGGTCAAGGGGCAGCGTATTATCTCCACGCTTAAAGAGATGGTGCCCGATCTCTCTATCGAAGCACTGCCTATTCCTTTTGCGGCTATATCGACCGACATGGCTGCCGAGCGCGAAGTGGTTTTCGACCGCGGAAGCCTTTTTGATGCTATTCGTGCCTCGATTTCGTTGCCGGCCTTTTTCAGACCGGTACATAAGTCGGACATGGTGTTGATGGACGGTGGTATACTCAACCCTCTGCCCATAAACCGGGTGAGCCGGCGGCGGGGCGACAAGGTTTTTGCCGTCGATGTGAATGTGCCCGACGACGAGAAGCCTCTGCCCGTCAGACGCAAGGTGCAGGCCGATGACGATGACGACTCGACCTTTGTTGAGTGGCTGAAACGCACTTTTCGCCCCGATAATTCCGCCGATACAAAGGAGGAGCCCTCCCTGTATTCGCCTTATGGGGGCAGTCTGTTGCAGGCTTCCGACATGATGATTGAGCGTATTTCTCGTCTTACAGTCGAACTTTACAAGCCCCGTTTACTCATCGAGGTGCCGGCTGCGGCATATGGTATTCTGGAATTTTATCGAGCACCCGAAATTATGGAGCTTGGACGTGCTGCCGCAGCGCAGGCTCTTGACCGATATGAGTAGGTGAGGCTTTCTCTCTTTTACCTATTGTTGCAGGTCGAAAACTTCGGATAGCGTGATATTTGCTTTTCGGAGATGTTCAATGTTGCAGAAACTTCTTTCGGTTAAAAAAACTGAAATGTTTTTCCTATGAGCTTATTACTTTGATAAAAGTATTTACATTTGCGTCTGACATATGTGTCAGCTTTTTGTAATTCTCTTATTTATAGATGGAAAGATATAGAATCGGGTTAGATATAGGCTCTACTACCG
>CAJLYN010000125.1 GCA_905210875.1 uncultured Bacteroides sp.
GCCGGTCATTCATGACCCGCCTTTTCTCGTTTACGGCTGTGATATATGGGCTACTTCTCGATTTTCTTTATCCATTCGGCATATTTTCCCAGGACTTCATTGCCCTCATCGTTGTACCAGGAATAGCCGCCCCGGCGTTCGGGACCGATTTCGGCCAGTGTGGCACGTTTTATTCCGTCTCGGTCACAGAAGAAAGGCTGTTCCGTTTCGAGGTCGTAAAAGCGGGCCCAAAGTGGTGTAGCTCCTTTTTCATATTCAACGTACGCAACCCATTTGTCGTTTTTGTCGCGATAACGTACATATTTTGTGTCGGTAATCTTATGCTCTTCAAACCATTTTACGGCTCCTTTTACGGCGGCAATCACTTCAGGAGACGGGTTCTTTACCTTCATCAGCAACTCTACGATGTCGGCCGATTCGTCGCCACTGTACGAGGCCAGTTCATAAGCTCTTGCATTGGCCGGCTTCAAGGTCTCGGGGTCGTGCTGGGCACACCACACGGTAAGTTCTCCCTTCTTGTTGCGTATCTGTGTGTCGAGAATACATTGTATACCCTTCTGGTAAGCTTTGAGGGCCTTGGCTTTCTCTTCGGGGGTGAAATTGAATATAACATAAGGTCTGTCATCGTCGCTGATGGCGAAGAGAAGTTTGAGCACGTTCACAATAGCACCGTCGTTGTAGGTGATGTCGCGGGAGTAGGCCACCGACTTTCCTTTTCGATAGGGGTAAAATTGAGGCCACCCACCGTTGTCATATTGTGAAAGATAGATGTAGTCAAGGGCCTTGAAGAAGGCATCACGGTAACGTTGGTCATGGGTCTGCGCATACATGCTGGTGAGAAATCGCATTTCGGTAATTGTGGCATTGTTGTCGATGGTTGTCCCGATGCCGGTCTCTTTTATCTTGTCAATGACGTCTTGCCGTATTTCTTTGTGAAAGGCTACATTCTTGGGAAATCCACCTAAGTCACTCTGATAGAGCAGCAGTTTGTCGGCAATGGCTTTCGCCTCGGGAGTGCCGTACCATTCTTGCGGCATTTTGGTAGCGATTTGTTTCCATGAAAGGTTCTGCAAGTCTTGTGCTGTCTGAGCCGTAGAAGCCAAAGCAAGAAGGCAGAAACAAACTCCTAAAATTTTCTTCTTCATAAGAGTACTTTTTAATGGTTATGAGTTTCTATTTTTGTAGTCTGGTTTGTAGGGTGTCGTGGTTATTTTTTTGGTTGGTCCAGTCGATTTTTCGGGTCGGGTCGATACCGTTTATGTATTTCTCGATATTGGTATAGCCGTCTCCGTTACAGTCTTTTATGGCATCGGACGGGTCGTTGGGGTTCAGCCCGTAGCGTATTTCCCATTCGTCGGGCATTCCGTCGCGGTCGCTGTCAACGTAGGGGGTACCCTTGTATTCGGGCAGTCCACCTACTTGTTGGGGGTGGGTGATGATGCCGTATTTGTAGGAGTCGTCGGGCAGTCGCCGTTTGACATACGGTGTGGTGAATGGTTTGGCTTTTTTGTCATAGATGGCTTGTCCGGTGCGTACGGTAAGCACGATGCGGGCATCGACCGTGTCTCTACGCGGAAGGGTGGCGCCGACATTTTCCATGACAAATTCATAGGCCTTCTGGGCCGACATGATGGGGTTGTGCATGGGCATAGAAAAGGGTTGGTCGACTCGTATCGCATCGGCAAACTTTCCGCATTGCACACCACCGTCCCAGTTGTTGGTCGTCACCCGATCATTTCCCAGCATGATATTTCCATTTACATAGGCTTTCCCGTAGGTGTCGGGCTTGTTCTTGTCGCGGCTGGCATCGGGTTTGAGTATGCGGTACTGTATGGGACGTCCGTTTTGCAGGGCCGTGATGGGGCCGGGTTTGAAGTAGTTGTTGATGATGTTGTATTGCGTATATTCGTCGCCTCCGTCGATGGAACGGTTCCACCAGTTGTATACGACACAGTTTACAAGATTGAAGCCGCCGTTCATGCCGATGGAGCAGTTTCTCGAGATGTTGGAGGCGAAAAGGTTGCGGGCAAAATAGCAGTTATGACCTCCGATGGTGGCTCCGAATCCGTGGTTGTAGGTGTCGAGTGCCTCGGCGAACATCGAGTTCTGAATGGTGATGTTTACCGTTGGCAACTTGGTGCCTTTGCCGGTCTCGTCGCGGTTCCATACATGGCGGTATATCGACATCACCTCGTCGAGTCCCCATGAGGCCGAGATGTGGTCCAGGATGATGTTTCCTATGGCATTCCCTCCAAGGGCGTCATCGCGGTTTCCTACATCGACCGCTCCGCGGCGGAAGCGCATGTGTCTGATGATGACGTCGTGCGTATCAATGAGAAATGAGGCTCCCGTTACGCAGACTCCATCGCCGGGAGCAGTCTGTCCGGCGATGGTGATATAGGGAGCTTTGATGCTGATGGGCGATTGCAGTTCTATTACACCGGCCACGTTGAAGACAACGATGCGGGCACCGCCTGTTTCGCAGGCTTCGCGCAGAGTGCCCGGACCGCGGTCGGCGAGCGATGTTACGGTTATGACTTTTCCGCCCCGCCCGCCGGCGGTAAAGGCTCCGCCACCTTCGGCTCCGGGAAATGCCGGTATGCTGCACTGGGGAAGGTCTTCGGGTTTTGATGCCCAGGGTCGGTAGACACGTCCGTATTTTTTCTCTTCTTTTTTTACCATTTTCAACGCTTTTTTCCAAGCTGCTTCGGATAACTTTTCGTTGTAGGCGTTTTCCCGGGCTACGCGCTGTTTTACCGAGTCGGGTACCGTTGGGTATTGTGCTTGTAGGGGAAGTGAAGCTGCCAGCAGAAGCAGACCCGAGAAGAGAGTGATGGCTTTCATGGATTTATGTTTTTACAAAGATATGATTTATTTTTTTACGGTGAGTGTTGTGCGGTAGTGGTATGTTCCCGAGCCGACATATTCGGTTTCTCCGTTGGGGAGGTGTACTTCGGCCGTCGTGTTGGGGGGCACCACGATTGTCCAGTCGATGCGTGAACGTTTCTTTTTCCAACAGCTTTCGGCTTTCCCGTAGGGTGTCTTGTAAGTAACAGCTACATGGTTGAGCTGTTCTATGTCGAATTGAGGCTTGAAGACGATGTGTTTGAAGGCTACCTCTTTTTTTGAGGGTTGTATGCCTCCCAACTCTTCGAAACAGAAGGGGAGGAAGTCGCCCAAGAGCATGACATGGTTACCGCTGTTCATCCATGGATTGGCTGTATCTCCGTTCCACAGTTCCCAGATGGTGGTGGCGCCATTGGCAATCATATATCCAAAACTTGGATAGTCGGTGTGTGTGGCCAGGGTATAGGCGAGGTTGCTGTTGCCAGTGCGACACAGTTGACCGAAAAGCCACTGCATACCGATGACCCCACAACTGATGTGTGCGTTGTGGTCGTTGATGATGGAGGCCGACAGGTGCTCTGCCACTGCCTTGGCATAGGGCTGCGGTATCATGTCGAACGCCAACGGCAGGAGGTTGGCCGTTACGGTATTGTTGCCGTAAAATGCCACGGCCGCTTTGCCGGCGCTAGCCGGTTGTGTGGTGAGAAATATGTTGTTAAAGGCTGCTTTCAATTGTTCAGCATCAGCCTCATAATGCTCGGCATCGGTGTTCTTACCCAACAGGCGGGCAAAGCAGGCCATTGTTTTCAGGTCTTTATAAAAGTAGGCCGAGGCGATAAGTCTACCATCGGTTTTGCGAGAGGGGTCTTTGCTGTGAATCATTTCGGGAGACTCTGGGGGTACGCACCAATCGCCATACTTGTCTTTGTATATGAGCCCGTGACGGTCGGTATACTCTTCGGTCATGTGGGTAATCCACCGTTGCATGGAGTCGTAGTGACGGCGTATGGGCTCGATGTTGCCATATTGAGTGTACAGCATATCGCAGGCAAAGATCAAAGCACTGGGCCAAGTTACATTGTCACTGTAATAGTTCCAGAAAGCCGGAGCCACATCGGGTATGCAACCGTCTTCGCGTTGAGCTTCGCAGATATCTCTTACCCACTTGGTGTAGAGTCGTTCATTGTCGAAGAGGTAGCTTTCGCCCCAACAGCCCTTGGTGCGGTCGCCGAGCCAGGGTTGTCGCTCGTTGCGTTGTGGACAGTCGACAGGCATTCCCTTGTAATTGCCGAGAATACCCCAGCGGGAGTTTCTTACAATAGAGTTCAGTACGTCGCTTGACGAGGTGAATGTACCGGTCTCTTCCATGTCGTCGCTGATAACCAGTGCTGTGAAACAGTCGATCAGCGGGTGGCGCGATGATAACGGCTCGGAGGAGCGTGCGGTGTTTTTGTAACCGATGACTTCGACATAGCGAAATCCGTGATAGGAGAATAGTGGTGCCCATTTTTCATCCTTGGTTTCTTTGCCGCTGCAAATGTATGTATCGGTACATAAGGCGTCACGCAGATTCTGGGTAAATAAGGATTTCCCGTCTTTGTCGAGTTTCTCGGCAAAGCGCATCTGTATGCTGTCGCCTTCGTTGCCCGACACCTTCATTTCGACCCAACCGGCCATGTTTTGTCCGAAGTCGAGAATGAAACCACGAGATGTTTCTATGACCGATATTGGTTTTATCTCTTGCCATATCTTCATGGCAGGCATCATGGCTCCTCGTAAGGTTCCGGTGGGAATGCTTACCCGCTGTGCCGATATCCAAGTGGAGTCGTTATATCCGGGGCGAGTCCATGCACCCAGTTCTTTCCGGGCATCGTATATCTCACCGTCGTATTCGTTGTTGCTGCGTATCGGGCCATCGGCCGTTAATTTCCAACTTGTGTCACTAGCTATTGTTTCTTTACGGCCATCGGCATATTCGATAACAAGATTTAGACGAAGTTTTGGATAGCCAAACTGATTGATTTTGTATGGCTTATAATTTTGGCACATTGTGTAATAACGACCGTTTCCAAGAACAACACCAAGGGCATTGTTGCTTCCTATCAAGGAGGTTACGTCGTAAGTATTGTACAGAATGGTTTTTCGATAATCGGTTGGGGCCGGTGTGAGTACATCATTTCCGACCTTCGTTCCATTGATATAAAATTCGTATAATCCCAGACCCGCAATGAATGCCGTAGCTCTTTTTATGGGTTTATCAACTGTAAATTCTGTGCGGAGATACCGTGCTGACAGACGGCTATGCATATCCTCAACGTCCCAAGGCATGGCTTGGTCGAGCCCT
The DNA here is from genome assembly GCA_905210875.1 of uncultured Bacteroides sp. Classification (GTDB taxonomy): domain Bacteria; phylum Bacteroidota; class Bacteroidia; order Bacteroidales; family UBA11471; genus Caccoplasma. The sequence goes on from CAJLYN010000125.1 coordinate 5,192, forward strand.
ATCCATTGACCTTTCCAGCGGTTCTCGCTGAGAAGTCCGGTTGAGAAACGGGCTGTCGGGCTCCACGATGTCTGGTATTGTTCTCCTTTTCCGTAGGATACGGCAACTTGCACCTTCCAGTAGGCATGGCAGTTGCTCCCAAGAGCAGTCCCTTGGTAAGGAATCCACAGGGAGCTGTCGCTCGGTACAATGCCGGAGTCCCATAAGTCGGCTTCACCTACTGTCAGTTTTAAGCTGTCACTAGCTACCAATATACGATAGGAATGTTGTATGACGTTCGGTTTGTTGGATTGCAATTCCCAGCTGAACCGTGGTGTTTTTGTGTCAAGTCCCAATGGGTTGATCAAGGCTTCGGTACGCAGATTTGTAAGTGTGATAATTTCTTTTGCGGTTTGTGATTGTATCGAGAGTGGTATCGAAAGAAGGATACAGACGACCAATATGAAAAAAGTACGTGTTTTCATGGCATTGAGGTTTTGGTTATTTCTTTTGGAGTTGAGCATCGGGAAGTACGGCCCATTCGGGTTGTACATAGCTTTGTGTAGCGTCGGTAACGATTAGTACCCAGTCGTTGGCTCCGTCGGTGCGAATGTCGGGGATAAAACGGGTTGTTCGGTTGGCAAATTCTCCGATGTAGCTCAACTGTCCGTTACAGGGATTATACCACCAGGCTCTTTTTTGTTTGCCTTTGATTTTACTCAGGTCGATTTCCATCGGTTCGCCCAGGTAGGAGTAGACCAGCAGATAGCTGTTTCCGCGAGTGGCTGCAACTCTATGGTATTTCGTCCCGTTTTCACCGACGATGATGCTTTGGTCGGGAATGCGCTCGAAGAAAGGAAAGGTCAGCATCAGATTCTTGACATATTTCATTTGGTTGAATCCCGGGTCTTTGAGTGCTTCATACCAAGGAGTGCAAGCACCGTATGCGCTCCCGACACCGGGACGGTAGAACTGCATGATGGCGTTGTTGCCATAGGTGTGTCCGAATGCTCCGGCAAATACCGACCAGTAGGCGTAGCGGCGGCAGTCATAGTCTTGCCACAGCGGTTCGCTGGGGTCGTGCAGCCCCTGCGGTATTCTTTCGTAGGAGGGTTCGCCGTCGATAACCGGTTTCAAGGGCGAGATGGCCAGCGAACGCTCTACATAACGCCAATTGTCTTCTTCGGTATCTTCGGGAATGGGATAGTTCTTGTCGTTGCCTCTTTGATTATAACGGCGGTGTCCACTCTGGAACATGTTGAAGTCGAGCCACTCGGCATCGTTGTAGAAGTCGGTCGAGAGGGTTCTTCCTCTGGGGTGGAACGTCATGAGATGGTTGGGGTCGTTGGCCTTGATGCTGCGGGCGAGGGCATGCCACACCTCCGATTTGATGTCGCACTGTATGTCACCTCCGATTATCCAGATGATGTTCGGCGCGTCTTTATAGCGGTC
>CAJLYN010000126.1 GCA_905210875.1 uncultured Bacteroides sp.
TTCGGCCAGACTGGAAAAACTGTTGCGTTCGGCCATTGCCAACTGGGAACAGAAAAACGAACGCAAAGCCGAAAGCGGCGAGCTCTACATCTCCGAGATCTATGTCAACTCGGCAGCCATGCTCAAACGCCTTCGTCCCGCTCCCCAAGGACGCGGATATAGAATACGTAAACGTTCCAATCACGTTACGTTGTTTGTAGATACCATAAGTAGTAATAAACCCGAAAATCAAAATTAAGCCGGATGGGACAGAAAGTAAATCCAGTAAGTAACCGCTTGGGAATTATCCGTGGATGGGATTCCAATTGGTATGGAGGAAGAAAATACGGCGAAAGATTGCTCGAAGATAGCAAACTCCGTAAATACCTCAATGCCCGTCTTGCAAAAGCAAGCGTATCGCGTATCGTGATAGAGCGTACCCTCAAACTCATTACCATTACCGTATGTACAGCCCGTCCGGGTCTCATCATCGGCAAAGGTGGACAAGAGGTTGACAAACTCAAAGAAGAGTTGAAGAAAATCACCGATAAGGATGTGCAAATCAATATTTTCGAGGTAAAACGTCCCGAAGTCGACGCCACCATCGTTGCTACCAATATCGCTCGCCAGATAGAAGGCAAGATGGCCTATCGTCGTGCCGTGAAGACGGCTATCGCTTCGACGATGCGTGCCGGTGCCGAAGGTATCAAAGTACAGGTGTCGGGTCGTCTCAACGGCGCTGAAATGGCCCGTTCGGAGATGTACAAAGAAGGCCGTACGCCGTTGCACACTCTCCGTGCCGACATCGACTATGCTTTGGTTGAAGCACTCACCAAAGTAGGTCTTATCGGTATCAAGGTTTGGATTTGCCGCGGTGAAATCTACGGTAAGAAAGACCTCGCTCCTCAATTTACATCGAGCCCCAAAGAGGCCCGTGGTAATCGTGAAGCCGGCGGAAAGAAAGGCTTCAAAAAAGCAAAACCGAATCGTTAACGAATTGAACTGACAGAAAATGTTACAACCGAAGAAAACGAAATTCAGAAGACAACAAAAAGGTCGTATGAAAGGTCTCGCAGGACGAGGCAATCAATTGGCCTTCGGTTCCTTTGGTATAAAGAGCTTGCAGTCGAAATGGATAACCGGTCGTCAGATTGAAGCTGCCCGTATCGCCGTTACCCGTTACATGCAACGTCAAGGCCAGATCTGGATCAGAATATTTCCGGATAAGCCCATCACCAAGAAACCTGCCGAAGTACGTATGGGTAAAGGTAAAGGTTCTCCCGAAGGATTTGTAGCACCTGTAACCCCGGGAAGAGTAATTCTCGAAGTAGAAGGTGTACCTTACGAAATCGCCAAAGAAGCTCTCCGCTTGGCTGCCCAGAAACTCCCCGTGACGACCAAATTTGTCGTGAGACACGACTATGATGCTAATCAAAATGCGTGATAAAGTATGAAAACTGCAGAAATAAAAGAACTGAGCACCAAAGAATTGCTCGAGAGAATCGAGGCTGAGGCTGTCGCTTTGAACCGCATGGAAATCAACCACAGCATTACTCCCTTGGATAATCCTGCGCAAATAAAAGCTCTTCGCAGGACAATCGCGCGTATGAAAGGCGAGGTGCGCCAAAGAGAACTCAATAACAAATAATCGAACTCGTGCTCATGGAAACAAAAAGCCTTAGAAAAGAAAGAGTAGGTGTGGTTACCAGCAACAAGATGGACAAAACCATCACAGTTGCTGTGAAATGGAAAGAAAAACACCCTATTTACGGTAAATTCGTCAACAAGACGAAGAAATACCATGCTCATGACGAAAAAAACGAGTGTAACATAGGCGATACCGTCCGCCTGAGAGAAACCCGTCCGCTGAGCAAACAGAAAAGATGGAGATTAATAGAAATCATCGAAAGAGTAAAATAATATGATACAGCAAGAAACCCGACTTACAGTCGCAGACAACAGCGGAGCCAAAGAAGCCCTTTGTATCCGTGTATTAGGCGGTACCGGTCGTCGTTATGCGTCGGTAGGCGACATTATTGTTGTTGCCGTGAAAAGCGTCATCCCTTCGAGCGACCTGAAAAAAGGTGCCGTATCCAAAGCCGTTGTCGTACGCACTACCAAAGAGATACGTCGTGCCGACGGTTCCTATATCCGTTTCGACGACAACGCCTGCGTATTGTTGAACGGTGCCGGTGAAATGAGAGGTAGCCGTATCTTCGGCCCCGTAGCTCGTGAGTTGCGTGCCACCAACATGAAAATTGTTTCATTGGCCCCCGAAGTACTTTAAACAGTAAAAAAGAACATTAATGAGTAAGTTACACATTAAAAAGGGTGATACCGTATATGTAAACGCCGGCGAAGACAAAGGCAAGACCGGCCGCGTGCTGCGTGTTCTCGTGAAAGAACAACGTGCCGTGGTAGAAGGTATCAACATGGTGTCGAAGCATACCAAACCCAATGCCAAACATCCCCAGGGCGGTATCATCACAATGGAGGCCCCTGTACATGTTTCGAATCTGAACCTGCTTGACCCCAAGAGCAACCGTCCCACCCGCATCGGTCATCGTTTCGATGAAGCAGGAAAGAAAGTACGTTATTCTAAAAAATCAGGAGAGGAGATTAAGTAATGACAACTACCGCAACCCTTAAAAACGATTATAAAGAAAGAATCGTTCCTGCATTGATGAAAGAGTTCAACTACACGACCGTTATGCAGGTGCCTGTATTGAAGAAAATCGTCATCAACCAAGGACTCGGACAAGCCGTAGCCGACAAGAAGATTATCGAGACGGCCATCAATGAACTGACTGCCATCACCGGACAGAAAGCCATTGCAACCCTTTCCCGTAAAGATATTTCGAACTTCAAACTGCGTAAGAAGATGCCCATCGGTGTGATGGTAACCCTTCGTCGTGAAAGAATGTATGAGTTCCTCGAACGTCTCATTCGCGTGGCTCTTCCCCGTATCCGCGACTTCAAAGGTATCGAAAGCAAGTTCGACGGAAGAGGCAATTATACCCTCGGTATTCAGGAACAAATCATTTTCCCCGAAATAAATATCGATACGATTACCAAACTTTTGGGAATGAATATTACCTTTGTAACCTCGGCACAAACCGATGAAGAAGGATACGCACTCCTCCGGGAATTTGGTCTTCCTTTCAAAAACGCAAAAAAGAACTAAGATATGGCAAAAGAATCGATGAAAGCTCGCGAAGTGAAACGCGCCAAACTCGTAGCCAAATACGCAGCCAAACGCGCTCAACTCAAAGCCGAAGGCAATTATGAGGCTTTGCAATCACTTCCCAAAAATGCTTCGCCCGTGCGTCTGCACAACCGTTGCAGCCTTACTGGTCGTCCCAAAGGATACATCCGTCAGTTTGGCATTTCCCGTATTCAATTCCGCGAAATGGCATCGGCAGGACTCATCCCCGGCGTAAAGAAAGCCAGTTGGTAAACGAAGAAAGATAACAGAGTGTTAAATATTGTCCGGGAAGACCGGATCAATTTAAACAAAAAACAAAATGACAGATCCCATTGCAGATTATCTCACAAGATTGAGAAATGCCATCAAAGCCCAACACAGAGTGGTAGAGGTGCCTGCCTCAAACTTGAAAAAAGAGATCACAAAAATCCTTTTTGACAAAGGCTACATCTTGAACTACAAGTTTGTAGAAGACGGTCCTCAAGGAACGATTAAAATCGCCTTGAAGTATGACCCCGTGAACAAAGTGAACGCTATTAAAAAGCTGATCAGAGTCTCCACCCCCGGTTTGCGCCAATATACCGGCTACAAAGATATGCCGCGTGTGCTTAACGGACTGGGCATTGCCATTCTCTCCACCTCGAAAGGTGTGATGACCGATAAGGAAGCCCGTGAGCAAATGATTGGTGGCGAAGTATTATGTTATATCTACTAACCAAGGAGGAGGCTGTATTATGTCAAGAATAGGAAATTTGCACATAGATATACCCGCCGGAGTTACTGTTACCGTGGCCGGAAACAATGTAACGGTCAAAGGTCCCAAAGGCGAACTTTCGCAAGAACTCACCGGCGGCATTACCTTGGAACAAGCTGATGGAAAACTCACGGTAGTACGTCCCAGCGACGACAAAGAACATCGTTCGCTGCATGGTCTCTATCGCGCGTTGATTCACAACATGGTTGTAGGCGTATCTACCGGATACAAGAAAGAAATGGAACTGGTAGGTGTCGGTTACCGTGCCGAGAGCAACGGTCAGGTTCTGAACCTTACGCTCGGCTATTCGCACGCAATCTATTTGCGTCTTCCCAAAGAAGTAAAAGTAGAGACCAAATCGGAGCGTAACAAGAACCCTCTGATTATTCTTGAATCGTGCGACAAGCAACTTCTCGGCCAGATTTGCGCCAAAATCCGTACATTCCGTAAACCCGAACCTTACAAAGGAAAAGGTATTCGCTTTGTGGGTGAAGTGGTACGTCGTAAGTCGGGTAAATCGGCCGGTGCTAAGTAAAACCGTTAAAACGCCATTATCATGATAACGAAAATAGAAAGAAGACTTAAAATCAAAACCCGCATACGCGGTAAAATTTCGGGAACAGCCCAACGTCCCCGTATGACCGTGTTCAGAAGCAATAAGCAGATATATGTGCAGTTGATCGACGACGAGGCCGGAAAGACTTTGGCCTCTGCTTCCTCGACCGGCATGGAAAAAGCTCCCAAAAAGGAGATTGCCGCCAAGGTAGGACAACTCAGAAAGCACAAGAAGCTGGAATTTCAACCGTCGTATTCGACCGTAACGGATACCTCTATCATGGCCGTATCAAAGAACTTGCCGATGCTGCCCGTAACGGAGGTCTTAAATTTTAAACAACATGGCAAAGGATAATAGAGTAAAGTCGACAAACGACTTGGAATTGAAAGATCGCTTAGTGGCAATCAATCGTGTAACCAAAGTTACCAAAGGTGGACGTACGTTCAGCTTTGCAGCCATCGTCGTTGTAGGAAACGAAGACGGCGTAGTGGGCTGGGGCCTGGGTAAAGCCAGCGAGGAAACCGCTGCCATCTCCAAAGGGGTTGAAGCCGCCAAGAAGAACCTTATCAAAGTTCCCGTGCGTAAAGGTACGATTCCCCATGATCAAGTTGCCAAGTTCGGCGGTGCACAAGTATACATCAAACCGGCTTCTCACGGTACCGGAGTGAAGGCTGGTGGTGCTATGCGTGCCGTACTTGAAAGTGTGGGTATTACCGACGTGCTGGCTAAATCGAAAGGCTCGTCAAACCCTCACAACCTTGTGAAAGCTACCATGGCTGCTCTCGGCGAATTGCGTGATGCATATACCGTGGCTCAAAACCGTGGCGTGTCGCTCGAAAAAGTATTTAAAGGATAAAGAACGGAGGACAACGATATGGAAACCATTAAAATCAAACAGGTAAAAAGCAGAATCAAATGTCCCGCAGTTCAAAAAAGAACGCTCGATGCTCTGGGCTTGAAAAGAATAGGTCAGGTTGTAGAACATCAGGCTACTCCTCAGGTACTCGGGATGGTTGCCAAAGTAAGACACTTGGTAACGGTTGTAGATTAATTTCATAACGCATAAAAAAATTACAAAGATATGGACTTGAGTAATTTAAAACCCGCAGCAGGCTCGACCAAGACGAAAAAGAGAATTGGTCGCGGTCCCGGTTCGGGACTGGGCGGAACCTCTACCAGAGGTCACAAGGGCGCCAAATCGAGATCGGGTTATAAGAAGAAAATCGGTTTTGAAGGTGGTCAGATGCCTTTGCAACGTCGTTTGCCCAAATTCGGATTTAAAAATATCAATCGGGTAGAGTACAAAGCCATCAACCTTGAAGCTCTTCAAGCTTTGGCCGAAAGCAAAAAACTTGAAAAGATTGACATCGCTGCATTGGTTGATGCCGGATTCATCTCCAACAACCAATTGGTAAAAATTCTGGGAAAAGGAAACCTTACGGTAAAACTCGACGTAGAAGCACATGCTTTCTCGAAGAGCGCTGAAGCTGCCATCACGGCACTGGGTGGTACCGTAGTAAAACTTTAACATAGCCTATGAGAGCAATAGAAACGATAAAAAACATCTGGAAGATCGAGGATCTGAGAAAACGTATCATTACGACGATTCTGCTGGTCTTGGTTTACCGTGCCGGCACCTATGTTGTATTGCCCGGTATCGATCCTCAGTTCCTTACCCAATTGCGTGCCCAGACCAGTGGCGGTCTCATGCAGTTGCTCGATATGTTCTCGGGAGGTGCCTTCTCCAATGCCTCTATTTTTGCGTTGGGTATAATGCCTTATATTACGGCTTCTATCGTAATCCAGTTGCTCGGTATGGCTTTGCCTTATTTCCAGAAACTGCAACGTGAAGGTGAAAGCGGAAGACGCAAACTGAACCAGTATACTCGTTATCTGACAGTATTTATCCTCCTGATACAGGGCCCGACCTATTTGGTCAACCTCAGTGTTCAGATGGGAGGCGCTTTCCCCACCGACCTTTTGTTTACGATTTCGTCGACGATTATTCTCACCGCGGGCAG
>CAJLYN010000127.1 GCA_905210875.1 uncultured Bacteroides sp.
AAGCCATGACCCACACAAAAAGTCCGAGCAGAAAATAGAAGATGCGGGCACCCCGCGGCCCGAAGAAACGGGTCATCAGTCGACAGTTCTGTGTCTCGAAAAACCAGCGCCACCGAAATACCGCCGCCCCTACCGAAAGGGTTCCGGAGAGGAGGAACAGGAAAAAGACCATATAGGTGGCTACTCGCAACATCATGGGGCAGGGCGTTTTTTCAGGGTGTTATTCCATGACGACCCGACGCGACCCGTCGGGTTGCTCCTCCAACATCAATATAAGCACCACGGAACGCACGCAGGGTATCCTCCGGCAACAGCTCCTCGATTTTCTCGGGCCACTCGATAAAGCAGAGCGCATCGCTGTAAATATAATCTTCGTATCCGAAATCGTAAGCCTCTTCGGGCTTGTTGATGCGATAGAAATCGAAATGGTAGATGAGCCGTCCGTCGTCGGTAGGGCCATACTCGTTGACTATGGCAAAGGTGGGACTGTTGATGACATCTTGCACGCCCAACTCTTCGCACAGGGCCTTGATAAAGGTTGTCTTGCCCGCCCCCATCGTGCCCCGAAAGGCAAAAACGGTGCGGTCGTCCATAGCGTCGAGGAAGCGGCGGGCCACCTCGCGTATCTCGTCGAGATGATGTATCGTAAACTCTTTCATATAACGGTTATCTGTTTTTGGGTGTGAGGGTTACAAGCGGCACCATCATCTCTTCCATGGAGATGCCTCCGTGCTGGAAGGTGTCTTTGTAATAGCTCACATAGTAGTTATAATTATTGGGATAGGCAAAGAAATCGTGATTGGTGGCAAAGATATAGGTCGAACTCACATTGGGCGAAGGCAATCCGAAACGGGCCGGCGCCTTTATCTCATAGACCTGCTTGGGGTTGTAGGTCATGTTCTTACCCACCTTGTAGCGAAGGTTGGTATTGGTGTTGCGGTCGGAAACCACCTTGACGGGACTGTCGACCGAAATCGTTCCGTGGTCGGTAGTGAGAATCACCTTGACATTCTTTTCGGCCATCTTCTTGAAAAGCTCCAACGCCGGCGAATGGCGGAACCACGACTCGGTGAGCGAACGATAGGCTGCATCGGTACCGGCCAGCTCGCGAATCATCTTGGAGTCGGTGCGGGCGTGTGAGAGCATATCGATGAAGTTGAGTACACACACGTTGAGGTCGTAACGGTCGAAGTGGGCAAAATCGCGCAGGAGTTTCTCGCCGAAAGAGGAGTCGTTGATCTTGTTGTAGGAATAGGTATAGCGCTTGCGATAACGGTCGAGCAGTGTGCCTATGAGCGGAGCCTCATTGAGGTTCTTGCCCTCTTCGGAGTCTTCGTCGACCCAAAGGTCGGGAAAGAGCGAGGCAATCTTATCGGGCAGGAGGCCCGAGAAGATGGCATTGCGGGCATACTGCGTAGCCGTGGGCAGGATACTGAAATAGAGCTCCTCCTCGACCACGAAGTAGTCCGAAAGGAGAGGCATCAGCACCCGCCACTGGTCGAGGCGGAAGTTGTCGACAAGCACGACAAAGACCTTCTCGCCGTTGTCGAGCAGAGGGAATACCCGCTGCTTGAAAAGCTCGTGACTCATCAGCGGGTGCTCCTCGCCCGAGAGCCACTTCTCGTAATTGCGCTTGACATACTTGACAAAAGCCGAGTTGGCATCGTCTTTCTGCATGAGGAGCATCTCTTTGAGATGACCGCCCGTCTGTTCGAGTTCGAGCTCCCAGAATACCAGCTTGCGGTACACCTCGTACCAGTCGTTCCACGAGAGCGAATCGTTTATCTGCATGCTGATGCGGGAAAACTCCTGCTGATAACCGCTCGATGTCTCTTCCGAGATGATTTCCCGGCCATAGAGATTTTTCTTAATCGACAGGAATATCTGATTGGGGTTGACCGGCTTGATGAGATAATCGGCAATCTTGTTGCCGATGGCCTGGTTCATGATGTCCTCCTCTTCGCTTTTGGTAATCATGATGACGGGAATATGTGGCGCCACCTCCTTGATGCGGGTGAGGGTTTCAAGGCCACTCAGTCCCGGCATGTTCTCATCGAGAATTATCAGGTCGAAATGCTGTTTCTTCACCTGTTCAAGGGCATCGAGGCCGTTGTTTACGGTAACAACCTCATATCCCTTTTGGCGAAGGAAAATGATATGGGGCTTCAACAAATCGACCTCATCGTCGGCCCAAAGCAGGGTTTCACTCTTCATACGGCATACGTTGGTTTTCTTCGACAAATTCAAAATACTCCTCGAAGGAATGTCCCTCGACAAGCAGTCTGAAATTCTGTTCGCTAATCATGACCGGCCGCACCCCTTCGGGTATAGAGACCCCGTCGGGCGCACTGAGCATGCGGCGATACTGCATCAGCTCGTCAAAGTTATAAAAACCTTTGACAACTAACATACTTATTTCGTTAAAGCTCATTATTTCGAGGTCGAAATCGCGAATAATGAAATGGGCGAAATTGTATTTGGCGATATTGAAGAGCAGCAGATTGTCTTCGATGCTTCCCGTGGGGTAGACCAGTACCAGCAGATGCGGCACCTCCGTGTCGGCGACAAAGGGTGCCTTCTCGGCTTCGGCCTCGGCGGCAGCGCCCTCCTCATCGGCCGTAGCACCGAGCCGCACGCTCCACATATCGCCACGAGCAGCTCCCGATACCACTTCGCGACCCTGGGCAACGCCTTTGAGCATATCCGAGGCCAGGGTGCTGACATCTTCGGAGGGATAGGCATCGAGCAAGGCTTTCAGCCCCGACTTGAAGCGGTCGATGTCGCCCTCATTGACATAAGAGAGGGCGTCGATGAGCATAAACTTGGGCATCAGCTTCGAGAGCGGATAGGTGGTGCGGGTGTAGTCATAAAGGGTGTGCACCCGGGTGTTCTCTCCGGCCCGATAGGCATCGTAGGCAGCGATGTAGAGCGAATCCTGAACCAAATCCATGCGACGCAGGTTGTCGAGGTAGTTGGGGTCGGCCAGCGCCAGGGCATACTTACTGTCGGGGAAGAGTGTCAATATACGTTGCTTGTAGCGTTCGGCCATAGCCTCATCGCCGATGCGCATACCTATCAGGTAACAGTTGTAATAGGCTTCGAGGCGGTAATCGTTCTCGGGGAAACGACGGTCGAGCTCGTCGAAGTTGGCCATGGCGGCTTCCATGTCTTCGAGTTTGTCTTTGAGAATCATCGCCATGTTGAAAAGGCCGTCGGCAATGATTTCGTTCGAAGCGGCGATAGCCTCCTCGGTAAAGGGCAACTGTTGGAGATAGAAACGAGGATCCTTGGGGTCGTTGCTGAACGCAGAGGTATCGGCCTCGGCCTCCGCTTCTTCATCGGGCAGGGTCTCGGTGTCGTTATACTCCTCCCCGCCCCCTTCGGTAATGTCGGACTGGGAAAACGAGGCCTTGTTGCTGCGACGCCAGTCATCTTCGAGCTTACGGCGTCCCCATTTGCGTTGGAACTCCGACTTTCCGGCCGTTATCAACGAAGTGTTGTAGAAATACCACGACGTGCTTCCGCCCGGTATGGTGGGTGTCGTTACCTGCTGTATTTTGTCAAGCTGGAGAGCATTGGCCTCCTGCTCGGCCAGCAGAGCAGCCCGACGGGCTTCCTCGGCAGCGGCCTCTTCGGCAGCAATGAGGTCGTCGATAATCTTCTGGATATGGCGATTGCGCTCCTCTTCGGGCATGGCGGCTACCCGCTGCAAACTGTCTTGCAACTCAACATTGCCGGCATACACCGACAACTCGTCGAGTACCGTCGAGCGCCGCATCAGATTGGCATAGTCGGGGTAACTCTCGTCGACCAGCGGCAAGGCCTCGGCATAACAGGGTTGCGCCTTGGTGTACTCGCGGCGTTCAAAATAGATACCACCCAACGTCAACTGACTGATGGCCAGTTCCACACCCCGGCGCGTACTCTTCTCGGCGGCAGTTACATAGTTCTCGATGGCCTTGGCCGTGTCGCGCCGCGAGAGGTATAGATTGCCCAGCGCATAATAAATCTGGTCGAGGTAGTCCCTGTTCTTGTAGTTGCGGGCCAACCGACGGAGGCGTTTCTCTATTTTCGACACATCGCCACCGGTGAATACTTCGGTCTGATTGATACGGGCATTCATCTCGGTGCGGAAAGTGGGGTTCTTCTTGATGACCGACTGGTAAGAACGGTAGGCCCCCGCCTTGTCGCCGGTCTTGGCCTGCAACTGGGCCAGCAAGAAAGTCATGCGCACCGTCTGGGCATGACCATCGGCCATCTTCAACGCCTCTTTGAGATAGGGTATGGCTTCGGCATACTTGCCGGTGCGTATCAGATAATCGGCATACACGGTGGCATACCACAACCGCGCATCGCCTTCAAGCTTATACTCCTTGGAGACCTTTTGCAAGGCATCTTCGGCTTCGTAGAGCCAGCCAAGTTCGAGATAGCAACGGGCGGTCCAGATGCGGACCTCGGCCATGAGCTCGGTATTCCACGGGAAGTGGCGGGTGATATAGATAAATGTTGCCATCGCCCCGAGGAAATCGCCCTGATAGAACTGCGACTTTCCCATAAGCACCCAGGCATTGTGTATGAAGGGATTGAACTCTCCCCGCTTGATAAACTCCCGGTATGCGGGATTGTTCATTTTCTTGCGGTCGCGCTTGGGTGGTTTCTGCATCGAGTGCTGGCGTATCGCCTTCTGGCTCTTTTCCAGCGCCCGCGAAAAGTCGCCTTTGGGCTGAGGGTCGGAAGGTACTCCGTAGGCCGAGACGGGGTGCATGTGGAGCAGATGGGTGAAATTGTCTTCGTAACCGTTCTGCATTGCATCGAGCTGCTCTTCAAAACTGGTTATACCGTTGAAATAGACATTGTAACGGGTCGTAAAGGCATGATAGAAACGGTTGGCCCGCGTATTCTTCTGGGTCGAACACGACGCAAGCAGCAGCACGAGGGATAGCCCTATCCCCATGTACCGAAAAATGAGCCGAAAGTGGAAATGATTGCCCGGTTTCATGCGTATGTGTATAACGGCAATTCGCCTCTTTTATTGCTTCTCGCCGCCGCTTTTACGCCGTTGCAGGCAATGTACGACACTCCATCCGCACCGCGCCAGTGCATAGACGGCGATAAGCAGAAAGACGATGCAGGCACCTGCCGGCACGTCGAGCCAATAAGCAACCCACAGGCCGGCCACTCCACCTACTGCGGTGAGAAGGCCCGAAGCGACAAGTATGGAGAGATAGCGACGGGTAAAAAGCTCGACCGTCATCTGCGGAATGGTCAGCATCGAGAGGAGAAGCATAATACCCACGAGCCGAATGGTCAGCACTACACACAGAGAGACCATGACGACCATCGCATAGTCGATAAGACGCACAGGCAGACGGCGTGTGGCCGCAAAATCGCGGTCAAAGGCCACCGCCAGCATTGGACGGTAGAACAGCAGGAAAAGCAGCACCAGCACTCCGGCATAAAGGGCAAACCACACAAGGTCGGCCGAGGCAACGGTAAGAATGTTACCAAAGAGAAATTCGTTCAGCCCCGGGGCATATCCCGGTGTCTTGAAGATGCAGATAATACCCACGGCCATACCCAGTGCCCAAAGCGAAGCGATGGCCGAGTCTTCGCGCACCGTGCCGCGACGGGAAAGCCACCCCACTCCCAAGGCCGACCCTACGGCAAAGAGCAGGGCCCCCACCGTGGGACTGATGCCGAGAAAAAGTCCGATACCGAGCCCCCCAAACGAGGCATGGGTAATGCCGCCGGTTATGAACACCATGCGGCGGGTTACGATATAGGTGCCGATAATGCCGCCGGCTATGCCGATAAGCAGTACCGCCCAGAGAGCGTTGCGAAAGAAAGCGTATTGCAGTATGTCGAACATCATTTATCGGATTTATTCCTGGTCTTTTTTCTTCGCAGCCGACTTTTGCTCCCGCTGTTCGCGCACGACAAGCCACACGGCGGGTTCGAGCGCCTCGGGCAGCTGTATGCCGCGCCGCTGCAAACTGATTAGCCACCCCTGCACATCTTCGGGAAGCAATGTAAAGAAAACCTCCTCAAAAGCCTGTATCTCGTCGGGTGTATAGGCATCGGCCGCCCGCCCAGCATAGGCATCGAGCTCTTCATCGTCGTAATAGAGCGTTTCGCTTCGGGGGTCGAGCAGCAAAGCGTCTCGCTCGCACACCAGATGCAGACCGCAACATGCGCCGCCGTCTGTTGAGGCATGTGACTGTTCTTTCTCGGGTTCAGCGGTCGGTTGCTGCTTCGGCCGTTTCCGCTCATAGAGATAACACGCCACACCGAGAGCGATGATAGCCAACACTATATATAAAAGACCCATCATAGGCACAACTTCATATTATAAGGTATGCAACTCAAATCCCGCCTGCCGCAAATGGTCCCAGAACGAGGGATAGGACTTGCTCACCACCTCGGGATGGCGTATTTCAAGCCCCGGGAAAAAGAGGGCGGCCGGAGCAAAAGCCATGGCCATGCGGTGATCGTCGTAGG
>CAJLYN010000128.1 GCA_905210875.1 uncultured Bacteroides sp.
CTGCGCCCAGGCGGTGGCATAGGTCGAGTGGGTGTGTACGATGCCGCCGATGCCCTCGAAGGCTTTATAGAGCATGAGGTGCGTGGGAGTGTCGGACGAGGGTCGCAGGCCGCCTTCGATGATGTTGCCGTCGAGGTCGACCACCACCATGTCTGAGGCTACCATTGTTTCGTAACTCACGCCCGATGGTTTGATGACGACGAGATTGTTTTCCCGGTCGATGGCCGAGACGTTTCCCCAGGTGAAGATTACCAGCCCGTGCTTGACCAGGTCGAGGTTGGCACGGAATACTTTTTCTTTCAACGATTCTAACATAGCGGTAGGGTGTTAAAGTTTGAATTTCGTGTTGGTGTGTCGGTAGACATTGGCGTTGAAGCGGTAGAGCGAGGCACCCCGTTTCGACGACTCCTTGTCGATTTTATCGGTCTTCTCGATGCAGTCCATCTCGGCCACGCGCTTGCGGAAGTTGCGTTTGTCGATGGCCTCGCCGTAGATGGCTTCGTAGAGGTTTTGCAGGAGGGTGAGGGTGAAGAGCTCGGGCAGCAGGTTGAAGCCTATCGGCTCGCGGGCTGCTTTCTGTTTCATCTTCTCCCGGGCCATGGCCACCATCTCTTCGTGGTCGAAGATGAGAGGGGGCACTTCGTCGATGTTTACCCAGTAGGCGTTGTGCTGATGCACCGATTCGCGGTCGTACTCGTCGATGTTGATGAGGGCGTAGTAGACCACCGAGACGACCCGTTCGCCGGGGTCGCGGTCGATGGCACCGAAGGTGTGTACCTGCTCCATGTAGAGATTTTCGAGACCGGTGAGCTCGGCCAGCACCCGCTTGGCGGCCTCGTCGACACTCTCGCCTTCGCGCACGAAACCTCCCATGAGCGACCATTGCCCCTGGGCCGGTTCCATCTTGCGTTTGAGCAGGAGCAGGTGGAGCGAGCCCTGCTGGAAGCCGAAGATGACGCAGTCTACCGCAATGTAGTGTTTGATTTCGGAATGATAATACGACATAGTCTGTTGTTAGGGCCGCCCGCACGGTATTTTCTCCCATGCGGACGGTGGAGAGGTTATTACCAGAAATACCAGTAGAAGGCGATGGTTATGGCCAGAATGATGCAGGTGTGAATGATGTCCCACTTGTTCCAGCTGGCGCGGGTTTCGGCCCGTTGTTCGGGCGAAGAGGTGCCGAAGACGAGACCTTTGATTTTCTCTTGCGAGGGAGCCTCGGTGCAGTAGCTCACCACGATGACCACGAGGAGGCAGAAGAGGAACATCCAGCCGCAGAAGAAGAGCCAGTTAAGGTCGTAGAAGAGGTATTTGAAGAGGCTGTCACCGGCTGTGGCTCCGACCGTGGAGTAGTAGACTTTGGCACCCAGGCGGGTTAGACCGATAATCATGCCGGCAAGCAGTCCCCACATACCGCCCTTGGCCGAGGCGCGTTTCCAGCAGATACCCAGGAGGAAGGCGGCGGCGATACCGGGAGCCAGTACCGACTGCACGTCTTGCAGGTAGGCATAGAGCACATCGCCCACGCTGCGCATGATGGGTATCCACAAGATGCCCAGCAGCACGATGACCACGGTGGCCACCTGACCTATCACCACCAGTTTTTTCTCGGGTGTGTTGGGTCGGAAGCGTTTGTAGAAGTCGATGGTGAAGAGCATGGCCGAGGAGTTGAAGAGCGAGGCCAGCGAGCTCATGAGGGCGGCCAGGATACCGCACACCACGATACCTTTCACGCCGGCGGGCAGCAGCTTCGATACCAGGGTGGGGAAGGCGGCGTCGGCATTATGCATGCCGCTGGCCAGTATCGGCAGGAATCCTTCGCCGCCGGCTGCCAGCGATTTCTGGTGCAGGGCAAAGGCTATCATGCCGGGAATGAGGAAGAGAAAGACGGGCAGCAGTTTGAGATAGGCACCGAAGATGGTTCCGCGGCGGGCCTCTTTCTGGTTCTTACCCGAGAGTACACGTTGCACGATGTACTGGTCGGTGCACCAGTACCAGAAGCCGATAATCGACGAGCCGATGAGTGCTCCCAGCCACGGGAAGTTGGGGTCGTTGTTGCTGCGTATGAGGTCGGTCATCGAGTCGCCGTAGTCGTTGACGGTAACGTTGCTGCAAATGCGCATCATCTCGTCCCAGCCGCCGAGTTCTCTGAATCCGAGTACCAGGATAATAAGCGAGCCGAGCAGGAGAATGGGGGTTTGCAGCACCGAGGTGTAGAGTACCGATTTCATACCGCCGAAGATGGTATAGAGGGCGGTGATGACCACCAGGCCGATGGCGGCAATCCAGAAGAAGTCGATGCCCCACAGCGTGTCGATGCCGAAGACCTGCTGGAAGACCAGTCCGCCGGCATAGACCGTCACGGCCACCTTGGTGAGTACATAGCTGATGAGTGAGATGAGCGAGAGTATCGTACGCGACTGGGGGTTGTAGCGGCGTTCAAGAAACTCGGGCATTGTGTAGACCATGCTGCGGGAGTAGAACGGGACGAATACCCAACCGAGTATCAATATCATCCAGCCCTGAATTTCCCAGTGAGCCATAGCCATGCCGCTCGACGCGCCAGCGCCGGCGAGGCCTATGAGGTGCTCCGAACCGATGTTCGAGGCGAAAATCGAGGCACCGATGGCAATCCAGGTGGCGTCGCGGCCACCGAGAAAGTAATCTTTTGAGTCGTCTTGTTTTTGACGCACCACCCATACGATGATGCCTACAAGGGCTATACAGAAGAGCCCGATGACAATCCAGTCTAATGTTTCCACAATATTCGTTGTTTAAGGTTTATAAAAATGATTATTCGGCAATGGAGAATCCGTAGATGCAGAGGCTCTCGTATGTCTCACCGGGACGCAGCAGGGTCGAGGGCCATTGCGGCTTGTTGGGGCTGTCGGGGTAATGTTGCGTTTCGAGGCAGATGGCCGTCCGGGGGTTGTAGACGATACCTTTCTTGCCTTTGATCGTGCCGTCGAGGAAGTTACCCGTATAGATTTGCAATCCCGGCTCGGTGGTGCGCACGGTGAGGCAGATGCCGGTCTCGGGCGATACCAGCCTGGCGGCGGTGCGCTCGGCGTCGCCGGCGGTGGCCAGTACCCAGTTGTGGTCGTAGCCGTTGGCGTTTTTCAGCTGTTCGTTGTTCTCATGCAGACGGGCACCCACGGCCGTTTCGGTGCGGAAGTCCATCGGTGTACCTTCGACCGGGGCTATCTCGCCCGTGGTCATGTAGGTGCTGTCTATGGGGGTGTAGCTGTCGGCGTCGACCGTGAGCAGGTGGTCGAGAATGGTGTGGGTGGGGTCGCCCGAGAGGTTGAAGTAGGAGTGGTTGGTCATGTTCACGACGGTGGGGGCATCGGTGGTGGCCTCGTAGGCGATGACGATGGCGTTGTCGTCGGTAAGGTTGTAGGTGACTTTGGCTTTTACATGACCGGGAAAGTTTTCGTCGCCGTCGGGCGAGTCCATATAGAGTTCGAGGGTCTTGCCGTCGAGCTGTCGGGCCTCATACACCTTGTATTGCCAGCCGGCGGGGCCGCCGTGCAGGCAATGGCCGAAATTGTTTTGCGGCAGTTGCACCGTGTCGCCGTCGATGACGAGGCGGCCGTGGGCGATGCGGTTGGCATAGCGGCCTATCGATGCGCCGAAGTCGGAGGGCACGTTCTGGTAGTCGGCGATGTTGTCAAAACCCAGAACCACGTCGCGCAGCTCGCCGTTGCGGTCGGGTACCATGAGTGAGACGATGCGTCCGCCGAAATTGGTGATGCAGACCTCCATGCCGGCGGCATTTTTCAGGGTATAGAGGGCTACCGGTTTCCCGTCGACGACGGCATTGAAGTCGGCCGGGTCGAGACCCGAGCGGGTGGTCTCGCTCTTTTGTGTGCAGGAGACACTCAGCAGTAGAGTCAGCGCTGCCAGAAGTAAGGTGTGTTTTTTCATGATGAGGTATATTTTTTGAGTTTCAGGCAACAGGTGTGATTTATTAACGGTGTAAAAATAACACTTATTGCTGCCGGTTATTCCATTTCTTGTATGTTGTGCAACATAAAACGGCTCATTTTGAGGATAATTTTGGAGATGAAACGCTTTTTTGTCAAGAATGGAGAAATACGATAAGAACGTAGAAATAAAAAGCCACCGTCCTTGTGGGGGCAGTGGCTTTTTTATTGTGGGGTAGATTTTCTGTCGGGAGGCCTTACAGCTTGCGGGCACCGTCGCTGATGGCTACGGGGTAGACCTTGGGCTCTTTGCCGAATTTGGCGGTGAAGCCTTTGACGGCCGTCTCGATGAAGTGGTCGTATTTCTCTTCGGGCACGAGGTTGATGGTGCAGCCGCCGAAGCCGCCGCCCATGACGCGCGAGCCGGTAACGCCGCATTCACGGGCCACGTCGTTGAGGTAGTCGAGTTCTTCGCAGCTCACCTCGTAGAGTTTGCTCATGCCGTGGTGGGTGCCGTACATTTTCTCACCTACGGTCTTGTAGTCGCCTTTTTCGAGGGCGTCGCAGGCGTCGAGCAGCCGCTGTATCTCTTCGATGACATATTCGGCACGCATGTAGTCTTCGGCGCTCACCTCGTTTTTCACCTCGGCCAGCATAGCCATGTCGGCGTCGCGCAGGAGCGACACTTCGGGGTGGTGTTTCTGTATGGCGGCCACGACGGTTTCGCACGATTCGCGGCGGCGGTTGTAGGCCGACGAGGCCAGTTCGTGTTTCACCACCGAGTCGATGAGTACCAGTTTGTAGCCTTTCGGGTCGAAGGGTACATATTCGTATTCGAGCGAGCGGCAGTCGAGGCGTATCAGGTGGCCGGCCTTACCGAAGATGGAGGCAAACTGGTCCATGATGCCGCACTTCACGCCGCAGTAGTTGTGTTCGGTAGCCTGTCCTATCTTGGCCAGTTCGAACTTGTCGATGCCCAGGCCGTAGAGGTCGTTCAGGGCGAAGGCAAAGGTGCTTTCGAGGGCGGCCGACGAGGAGAGGCCGGCGCCGAGGGGCACGTTGCCCGAGAAGGCGGTGTCGAAGCCGCCCACTTTCCCTCCGCGTTTGATGATTTCGCGCACTACGCCGAAGATGTAGCAGGCCCAGTTCTGTGCCGGCTTGTCGCTCTCTTCAAGACCGAACTCGGCATACTCGTCGAGGTCGACCGAGTAGGCGCGGACGAGATTTTTCCCGTTAGGCTTTATCTCGGCAAGAATACCTTTGTCGATGGCACCCGGCAGTACAAATCCGCCGTTGTAGTCGGTGTGTTCGCCGATGAGGTTGATGCGGCCCGGTGAGAAGTAGAGGTCGCCCGAGGTGGAGAAATATTTCTGAAAACTGTTTCTTACGAGAGTGTTGTCCATAGTAAAAGTACATTAGAAGTTAATCGACAGGAATATCTTTGTTCACGTTTTTGCAGCCCGACACGCCGTAGTAGAGCAGGTACACGAGGGCGGCCACGATGAGCCAGTAGCTGTTCATGTATCCGCCCACCTTCACCAGGTATTGCTGTATGAGGGGCAGAATACCGCCGCCAACGACCATCATCATAAAGATGCCCGAGGCTTGGGCCGTGTATTTGCCCAGCCCTTCGACGGCGAGGTTGAAGATGCCGCCCCACATCACCGAGGTGCAGAGGCCGCAGAGCACGAGCAGCAGGGCACTCACCGGTACCTGAGCTACAACGATGCCGTTGCTCACACTGTAACCGGGCATGTTGAGGGTAATAGTCTTGGGAATGAATATGGCTAATACCACCAGCACGATGGCTGTGGCCGATACGGCGATGAGCTGGGCGCGGGTCGATACTTTGGCGCTGATGGCGCTGCTCAGCGTGCGGCCCACGAGCATGAGCAGCCAGTAGATGGCCACGATGGCTCCGGCAATGGCTGAGGCGTCGCCCACGACGCCGGCACCGTTGGCACTCTGGTCGGCCAGGTAGAAGTTGAGGGTACCGGGGATACCGATTTCGACACCTACATATATGAATATGCCGATGACACCCATAACCGTGTGGCGGAAGTTCCAGGGGCTGTGCTCAAACACCTCTTTCTCTCCACCCTTGTGCAGATGCGGCTCGGGTATGTTGACAAACGAGATGATGAGGAATGCTGCGGCGAAGACGGCCATGCCTATCCACAGCAGGGGGGCGACGTCGACCATCGTGGTCGACTTGGTCAGCGAGCCGATGAGGGCACCCACAAAGAACGGGGTGAGGGTGGCCGAGAGCGAGTTGAGCGCACCGCCGGCCTGAATGAGCTGGTTGCCTTTGTTGCCGCCGCCGCCCAGAATGTTGAGCATGGGGTTTACCACGGTGTTGAGCATGCACACGCAGAAGCCGCAGATGAAGGCACCGAGCAGGTAGATGAAGTAATTGACCGTTACGGGGAACTCGGCTACTTGCAGTGCGCCACCCTTCTCGACGCTGCTCTCCATCGTGAAGAGTACGGTGTCGGTACCCACGACGCTCGACAGGTACTGTACGGCCAGGCCC
>CAJLYN010000129.1 GCA_905210875.1 uncultured Bacteroides sp.
CTACTTGGAAAAAGAAACCATTTTTGCAAAGCAAAAGTTTATTATGGAGAAAAAGAAAAGTCGTGGTCGACGTGGACCCGATAGGATAGAGGTATTCAAGGTTGAGAAAAATACCGCATTATTGCCTTTTTTACTGGGAACGTTTAACGACCGTAGCAAGACGACGGTCAAGTCCTATCTGACCCATCGACAGATAGCCATAAACAATACTCCCGTTACACAATTCGATACCCCGTTGCATCCGGGCGATGAGATATCCATTAATTATACGCGGGGTTATAAAGAGTTTCGCCACCCGCGTCTCCGTATTGTTTATGAAGACGACTTCCTTATAGTTGTCGATAAAGGTTATGGTCTGCTGTCCATTTCGACCGACCGTGTAAAAGCCAATACGGCCTACCATATACTTAGCGATTATGTGCGCCAAGACAATCCTGCCAATCGCATTTTTGTATTGCATCGTCTCGATCGTGACACTTCGGGACTGATGATGTTTGCCAAGAGTCAGGGCATACAGGAAAAAATGCAACGTTCGTGGAACGATATGGTGCTCGATCGGCGCTATGTGGCCGTGGTCGAGGGCGAACCAGAACCGTCGAAAGGAGAGGTGGCATCGTATCTCAAAGAAAATACAGCTTTCCACGTTTATTCGACCGATGATAAGGAAAACGGCCAATATGCCCTTACCCGTTATGAGGTGCTGGCTACCAACGGCAATTATTCGTTGGTGGAACTGCAATTGGAAACCGGCCGTAAGAATCAGATACGTGTGCACATGCAGGACATCGGCCATAGCATTGCCGGTGACCGTAAGTATGGAGCGCACAGTAATCCGCTTGGTCGCCTTGCCCTCCACGCCAGCCGTTTGCGTTTTGTCCATCCGATAACTCGTCGCGATATGCTTTTTGAGACACCGATACCAGCCGGATTTCAACGGATAGTGCGGTAAAAAGGCCCCCAAAAAACTTCGATAAACAAATAAAACTTATTATCTTTGCAAGCCTGAATGAATGTGGAAACCTCGTGTGAACAAGCACAATTCAGCCATTAAACAGTGAAGTTGACAATCGCAGTCTCCGAGTTTTTTCATTCGGCATGATAATGATAAAAATCATACATTATGAATATTTCTTATAATTGGTTGAAAGATTACCTCGATATGCCTTTGTCTCCTGATGAGGTGGCGGCTGCCCTCACGTCGATAGGTCTCGAAACGGGCGGCGTAGAAGAGGTTCAAGCCGTGAAAGGCGGTCTCGAAGGGTTGGTAATAGGCAAGGTCCTCACTTGTGAACCGCACCCCAACTCAGACCATCTGCACATTACTACCGTCGATTTGGGCGACGGACAGGCTACACAGATTGTCTGTGGCGCACCCAATGTGGCTGCCGGACAGTATGTCGTTGTAGCGACTATAGGTACTGTACTTTATTCCGGAGAAGAGAGTTTTACCATTAAGAAATCAAAAATTCGCGGTGTTGAAAGCAACGGCATGATATGTGCCGAAGATGAGATTGGCATCGGAACATCACACGATGGCATTATTGTCTTACCCGAAAGTGTAACTCCCGGAACACCGGCCAAGACCTATTATAATCTTGAAAGTGATTATATTTTAGAGGTAGATATCACCCCCAACCGCATTGATGCCGCTTCGCACTACGGCGTAGCCCGCGATTTGGCGGCTTGGCTTAAACAAAATGGCTATGCCTATTCGCTGAAACGCCCCTCGGTTGATGCTTTCAAAATTGACAATCCCGCGGGAAAAGCCGTTTCGGTAACGGTCGAGAACAGCGAAGCCTGTCCTCGATACAGCGGCCTTACCATACGCAACGTGAAGGTGGCCGAGAGCCCCGAGTGGTTGAAAAAACACCTCCTGGCCATAGGCTTGCGCCCCATCAACAATGTGGTCGACATTACCAATTATCTCCTGCATGAGACCGGCCAGCCCATGCACTGTTTCGATGTGGCACAGATAGCCGGAGAAAAAATCGTTGTCAAGACTCTGCCCGAGGGAACTCCCTTTGTTACCCTCGACGAAGTGGAACGGAAACTCTCCGAGCGTGACCTCATGATATGCAACGAGAACGAAGGTATGTGCATTGCCGGCGTATTCGGCGGTTTGCAGTCGGGCGTAACGATGCAGACAACCGATGTCTTCCTCGAATCGGCCTATTTCAACCCCATGTGGGTGCGGAAAACTGCCCGTCGTCATGGATTGAATACCGACTCGTCGTTCCGTTTCGAGCGGGGAGCCGACCCTAACAACACGCTCTATGTGCTAAAACGTGCCGCCCTGCTGGTTAAGGAGTTGGCCGGTGGCGAAATCGTGGGCGATATCGTCGACGTATATCCGGTACCCATATCCAACTACCCCGTAACGCTCAGCTATGAGCATATCAATGCTCTGGTAGGCAAAGAGATACCCTGTGATACGGTCAAGAGTATATTGACTTCGCTTGAAATAGAGATTACGGCCGAGAAAGATGGCGTGTTGTCGTTGCTGGTGCCTACTTACCGGGTCGATGTGCGTCGCGATGTCGACGTCATCGAAGACATTCTGCGCATATACGGATACAACAATGTAGAGTTTACCGACACGGTACACTCCAATCTCTCATACAAGACCGCAACCGACAACAGTTTCAAACTGCAAAACCTGGTAGCCGAGCAGCTCGTGGGCTGTGGTTTCAACGAGATAATGAACAACTCGCTCACCAAATCGTCTTATTACGCTTCGCTCCAATCCTATCCTGAGAGCAACTGCGTAAAATTGATGAACCCATTGAGCGCCGACCTCAGTGTGTTGCGTCAGACGTTGCTTTTCGGCGGACTGGAAAGCGTCGCTCACAACATCAACCGTCGTCGTCCCGATTTGCACTTCTTTGAGTTTGGAAACTGCTACTCTTTCTCACCCGAGGCCGATGCTACGGAGAAGGTACTTAACCCTTACAGCGAATCGCTGCATCTCGGTTTGTGGATTACGGGACATCGCGTGTCGGGCAACTGGGCACATGCCGATGAGAAGAGCAACGTGTATGAACTCAAAGCCTATGTCGAGAATATCTTTACCCGTCTTGGCGTGGAGCGAGGCCGACTGCTCATGACGCAGACGAGCGACGACCTCTTTTCGGCGGCACTTTCTATCACCACCCGCGATGGAAAAGAGGTCGGCCGATTGGGTATTGTTTCGACCAAAATATTGAAGACATTCGATATCGATGCCGAAGTATGTTATGCCGACCTCCACTGGTCGCAGCTCCTGCGACTGGCCGGGAAGACGGTAACCTTTACCGATATACCCAAATTCCCCAGCGTGAAACGCGACCTGGCTCTCTTGCTCGACAAGAACATCACCTTTGCACAGGTCGAGAAAACAGCACTCGAAGCCGAGAAGAAACTTATCAGAGAGGTAACCCTCTTCGATGTGTACGAGGGAAAGAACCTGCCCGAAGGCAAGAAGTCTTATGCCATATCACTTGTGCTGCAAGATGAGAGCAAGACTCTTAACGATAAGCAGATAGAACATATCATGGGTAAAGTCGTTGCCAATTTGCAGAATAAGTTGGGCGCATCATTGAGATAATCAAGTTTATTACATCATACAATAAGTAAAAATACCAATATGGGAAGAGCATTTGAATATAGAAAAGCCCGTAAGCTCAAACGTTGGGGCAATATGGCACGCACCTTTACCAAACTCGGAAAAGAAATCTCCATCGCCGTGAAGGCCGGTGGCCCCGATCCCGATGCCAACCCCCGTTTGCGTGTGCTCATGCAGAATGCCAAGGCTGCCAATATGCCTAAGGAAAACGTAGAGCGCGCTATCAAGAAAGCCACATCAAAAGAAGAAGGCGATTACAAGGAAGTTCTTTTCGAAGGATACGGTCCTTACGGCATTGCCATTGTTGTGGAGACTGCTACCGACAACAACAACCGCACGGTTGCCAACATTCGCAGCTACTTCAACAAGTTTGGCGGTTCGCTGGGTACATCGGGTAGCCTCTCGTTTCTTTTCGATCACAAGAGCGTATTTCATATTAAACCCAAAGATGGCATTTCGCTCGAAGATTTGGAACTTGAACTGATTGACTTCGGCGTAGACGAGCTCGATGCAGACGAAGAAGAAATTGTAATCTATGGCGAATTCGAGTCGTTCAATGCCATTCAGAAGTATCTCGAAGACAACGGCTACGAAATCACCAGCGCGGAGTTTGAGCGTATACCTAACGATACCAAAGAACTCACCGAAGAGCAACGAGCCCAAATCGAGAAACTCATTGAGCGCATCGAAGAAGACGAAGATGTACAGAACGTCTTCCATAATATGAAAGAGGTTGACGATGAGGAATAACCCCCTCGCGTTTTTCTGAAAAAATGTTATTGACGCCGGGGACATATGCTTCCCGGCGTTATCTTTACATCGAATCCATGAAACGAGTTAAAATTCTGTGTGCATGCCTTGTGATGTTATTGTCGGCATGCAGCGAATCATCGACAGAGGGTGGTACCGTTGGCAGGTCGGCTTATGCGGTCGATACAGCCGTGGTGCAGAAATACCTGCGCGAGAATGTCTATATCGACGTCGATATGAAAACCCTTGCCCGGGCAGTAGCTGCCGGCGACAAGGTCGATGCTGTTGATATGGCGCGGGTTCGGGTAGCCTTATATCGTTATTTTTCTCATGTGGAGATAATGGAGGAGCATTACCGTTGCTCGTTACGCTCAGGCGAGGAGATAGCCGTTTCGGCGCGAGTGTTCGATGCCATGCAGGAAAATCTCCGTGAGACGAATAAGGCTGCTGATGAAATGCGGAGTCGCGATACGACGTTTCAGTTACCGCCTGTTGATTCGGCTTATCGGGCCTCATTGCTAAAATAAAGCCAAACAAAAAGCCTCTGCGATTATCGCAGAGGCTTTTTGTTGTTTTCCGGGACGGATGTTGTCTTATTCTTTTATAAAGCGGGCAGCCACCCAGTTGTTCTTTTCCTTATGGCTTTGGTATTTAAGCCCGAATTTTTCGGCGCAGGCTTCCAGCACAGGGAGGTCTTGTGTGTAGAAGCCGCTCATGTATATCGTGCTTCCGGGGTGCATTACCGAAGCATAAGCCTCCATGTTGTTGATGTGAATGTTGCGGTTGATATTGGCCAGTACAGTATCGTAGGGGGCTTCGCCGTTGAGTTGCTGTTTGTCGCCCAGTCGCACGTCGATGCCGTCGACTTGATTGAGGCGAATATTTTCCAGCGCATTGTGGTAGGCCCATTCGTCGATATCGACAGCCGTTACCTCGGCAGCGCCGCGCATGCGCGCCAATATGGCGAGAATGGCTGTTCCACAGCCCATGTCGAGTACCCGTTCGTGGTCGAAGTCGTGGCTCAGAATCCATTCGAGCATAAGCGACGTCGTTTCGTGGTGGCCGGTTCCGAAAGCCATTTTGGGGTCGATGACAATCTTATAACGGGCATCGGGTATATTGGTGTGGAATGTGCTGTGTATCACACATTCGTTGCCTACGACAATGGGTTGGAAGTAATGTTTTTCCCACTCTTCATTCCAGTTTTGGTCGGCATAATGTCGGCATGACCATTCGATTTCGGCCTCGACAGGCAGTTGTCCGATGATTTGTTGCAGAGCCGGTTCGTCGTATTGGCTCTCGGGAATGTAGGCGCTCATGCCTTCGGCTTCGGGTACAAAACTGTCGTAGCCGGCATCGGCCAGGAGTGCAGCCAGAATATCGGTAACAAGGGTGATGTCGTCGGCTTTGACGTGAAAGTGTATTTCGATATATTTCATGTCGGTTTAAAGATTAAGATTCTCCCAGTTCGTTCAGAATTCGGGGGTAGAGAACATTTTTCAGGTGCGGGTACTCAGGGTATAGCTCCATGGCCTTGCTGAAATATTCGTGCGCCTTTTGGTAGTTTTCGCTTTTCTCCTCGACCAACCCGAGTGTAATGATGAGTTGCAGGTACATCCAGTTGTCGGTGCGCAGCGACTCGTCTTTATCATACAGTTGTAGAGCCTTGCAATAGTATTCTTTCGATTGCTTGGTGTTTCCGCCGAAAGCGTCAGGCATATAGAAGAGAATGTTGGCACTCCAAATGTTTACCTCGGGATCTTCGGGAGTCATTTTTTCGGCATTACGGGCATACCGCAGCATACTGCGGGCCAGTGTCGTCGCTTTGAGTGGAGAGAGGGCTATCTGGTATCCCTGGAAGTTGGCCATGAGACCTGCCAGCCGTCCGTTTTGGGGATTTTGTTGTACCAATGGTGTGATAATCGTCAGAGCCTCGTCGAGTATTTCGCGGGCGTGCTTCTTCTCTTTGATGTCGATAAGATGTCCCACCAGACCGTAATAGTAGGAGAGTAGCTCTTCTTTGTTTTCCAAGCTTTGGAAGTCGGGGTCGGTTTTCATCTGGTTGATGAGTCCTTCCCATTGCAGAATGTTG
>CAJLYN010000130.1 GCA_905210875.1 uncultured Bacteroides sp.
AGCCACAGCCATAATCCATTTCTTTTTCATAACATAGGATTTAAAGATTACTTAAACAAAGATAATGATTTTATTGCAAAAAAAATGTCTTACCTCACATTTTTATTTCCCTTCTGGGATAATTTGTCGATTTTGTAACCATCGCCACATCAACTGCGTCCACTGATCATAATAGACAAACGTGGGTCGACAGCCCCAACCGTGTCCTCCCTCAGGGAAGATATACATCGCAGCCGGAATACCCAACTCCTTCATGCGCAGATACATCTGCACGCTGTTGGCCGGCGGCACACTTTTATCGTCATCGCTCAGCAGGAAGAGTGCCGGAGGTGTCGATGCCGAAACCTGCAACTCGTTGGAATAATAAGACACAAGGTCGGCATCATCTTTTAAATCGCCCAGCAGATTATTACGCGAGCCCTGATGTGTCAACGGCCCCATGGTTACCACCGGATAAAAAAGCAACATGAAGTCGGGACGCGACGTAGCGTCGAAATGTGTACCCAATGTCGAAGCCACATGACCTCCGGCCGAGAAACCGGCAACGCCCACCTTGGTCGCGTCGATATGCCACTCTGCCGCATGGGCACGTACAATGCGCATGGCCTCCTGGGCATCGGTCAACGGAATGGCATGATGGCCGTTGGGCAACCGGTATTTAAGAATAATGCCGGCGACGCCTTTCTGAGCCAGCATCTCGGCAAAGAGCGTACCCTCATGCTGCATGGCCTGACGGGCATATCCTCCGCCGGGACATATGAGTACCGCTGCCCCGGTATTTACTTCGGACTTAGGCAAGTAAACAAACAACTCGGCTGTGCGAGCATTCAACACACGGCCCTCCTTGGTAATTTTTTCTTCGGCCGTAATACCATTGTCTTCGGCCGGACCATCGGGCCATACGGGCACCGTAAAAGGTTCTTGGGCCCAAGCCGTGGTACCAAGAGCCAGAACTACCAGCAATGCCGATATTTTTCGTTTTGTCATAACACTTAATTTATACCGTATTTATTATATCAAAAAAAACTTTTACTTTTGCGATAGTCGTTGATATGGCGAATATAATAAAATTTTATGTCATGATTAAACATATAGTCCTTTTTAAACTAAAAAAAGATATTCCCGACAGTGAAAGAACAGCAGCCATGCAAAACTTCAAAAGTGCGCTGGAAGCCTTAAAGGAAAAGATTCCCTGCCTGCTATCCATCGAAGTAGGGTTGAACGCCAACGCGGAAGAGACATACGACATTGCCTTGACAACCTCCTTCGAGACCTTTGAAGAGCTGCACTACTACGCCAACCACCCCGACCACCTGGCCGCCGCTTCCATCATCAAGGATGTCAAGGAGTCGCGGGCCTGTGTCGACTACATCATCTGACCCCATGAAACAGGAAAAAATCATCATATACCAGCTCTTGCCCCGTCTCTTTGGAAACACAAACGAGAAATGTGTCCCCAACGGTAGCCTGGAAGAGAACGGAGTAGGGAAATTCAATGACATCACCGACAGGGCGCTGCGCGAAATAGCGCGGTTGGGGTGTACCCATGTATGGTACACGGGTGTCATCGAGCATGCCACACAGACCGACTATTCGGCCTATGGTATCGCTATCGACAACCGATACGTCGTCAAGGGCAAAGCCGGTTCGCCCTATGCCATAAAAGATTACTACGACATCGACCCCGACCTGGCCGTAAACATACCCGAACGCATGGCCGAGTTTGAAGCCCTGGTCGAACGCACCCACCGCAACAAACTGAAAGTACTTATCGACTTCGTGCCCAACCATGTGGCCCGGCAATACCACTCCGACACCAAACCGTCGGGCATCGAAGACCTGGGTGCCAACGATAATCCGGCGCACGCTTTCGACCCCCACAACAACTTCTACTATCTGCCCCAACAACCATTCTCGCCCCACTTCTACATAGGCGAAGGCTCGGAACGCTACAACGAATACCCCGCCAAAGCAACCGGTAATGACTGCTTCTCGGCCTCCCCCGGAGAGAACGACTGGTACGAGACCGTCAAACTGAACTACGGTGTCGACTACCTCAACTGCATGCGAAGGAATTTCGAGCCCATACCCGATACCTGGATAAAGATGCGAGACATACTCCTCTTCTGGGCCGGGAAAAACATCGACGGCTTCCGGTGCGACATGGCCGAGATGGTACCCGTCGAGTTTTGGGGCTGGGCCATACCGCAAATCAAGCAGCACTACCCCCACCTCATCTTCATCGCCGAAGTATATAATCCCTGCGAATACCGCAACTACCTGAACATTGGACACTTCGACTATCTGTACGACAAGGTGGGGCTCTACGACCTGCTACGCAACATCGTGAGCGGACACGCCTCGACCTTACAGATAAGCCATTGCTGGCAATCGCTCGAAGGCATCAACACCCGTATGGTGAATTTTCTCGAAAATCACGACGAACAACGGGTGGCATCGACACAGAACGCCGGCGACCCGTTCAAGGCCTATCCCTCCCTCATTATATCGGCCATGATGAACCGCAACCCTTTCCTCCTCTACTTCGGGCAGGAGTTGGGCGAAAAAGCCACCGATGCCGAAGGGTTCAGCGGGCAGGACGGACGCACGACCATTTTCGACTATTGGAGCGTCCCCTCGGTGCGCAGCTGGTACAACCAAGGCCGCTGCAACGACGAAAAGCTCACCCCCGACCAGAAACGGTTGCGCACCCTGTACCAGCAGGCCCTCACGCTGTGCAACAAAGAGGCCGCACTGAGAGAAGGTGAATTTTTTGATCTGATGTATGTCAACTTCGACAACGAGCGGTTCGACGCCAAACACAACTACGCCTTTCTGCGGAAATTCAAAAACGAAATGCTCCTCATCGCCGCCAACTTCAACCCATGGGCTACCGAGGTCAGCATCTGTATTCCGCAACACGCGTTCGACTGCTGGAAAATCGTGCCCGGCACATACGACTGCGAAGAGATGCTCGGCGGAGAAAAACAGCCAAAAACCCTCTCGCCCGACCACCTTTTTGACACGGTCATACCGGCATACGGTGCCGCTATATGGAAATGCAAAATAAAAACGGCACCCGTCCGCTCGAAAAAAACCGACACAACCCACACATAATAACGATATTCTTTCTACCTTTGCAAAAGAATATCAAAAACCTTTCCAAAGAAAGAAACAATGATTCAGAGACCGCCATTCAAGGTTTTCGCCGGAACCAACACCCGCTATTTAGCAGAAAAAATTTGTAACTCGCTGGGTTGCGAATTGGGGAAAATGAACATTCAGCATTTTGCCGACGGCGAATTTTCGGTATCATTTGAAGAATCCATTCGCGGCTGTCAGGTATTTTTGATTCAATCGACCTACCCCAACGCCGACAATCTGATGGAGCTTCTTCTCATGATTGATGCCGCCAAACGGGCTTCGGCCGAATCGATTATTGCCGTAACCCCCTACTTCGGCTGGGCACGACAAGACCGTAAAGACAAGCCGAGAGTATCTATCGCCGCCAAACTGATTGCCGACCTGCTGAGTGTTGCCGGCATCGACCGTCTCATCACGATGGATTTACATGCCGACCAGATTCAGGGCTTCTTCGACGTACCCGTCGACCACCTCTATGCCTCGACAGTATTCGGCGAATACATCAAATCGCTCAACCTCAAAGATATGGTTATCGCCTCACCCGACGTCGGAGGTTCAAAACGTGCCAACTCCTATGCCAAATACTTCGGTGTACCTTTGGTATTGTGCCACAAATCAAGAGCCAAAGCCAACGAAGTGGAGAGCATGACTGTCATTGGCGATGTCAAAGACAAGAACGTAATTCTCGTCGACGATATGGTAGATACCGCCGGTACCATAACCAAGGCCGCCGACCTGATGATGAGCAAGGGCGCCCTCTCGGTACGAGCCATTGCCAGCCACGCCGTGATGTCTGACCCCGCCTCGTCTCGTGTTACCGAATCGAAAATGACCGAATTGATATTCACCGACAGTATACCTTATTATAAGGACTGCCCCAAGGTGCATATCATCAGCATAGCCGATATGTTTGCCGACACCATACGCCGCGTGTACGAGAACGAATCCATCAGTTCGCAATATATCATTTAAAAAGATATTTTCTATTTATTCAACTCCGCCCCCAAAGGCGGAGTTTTTTTTGCAAAAACCGAACGATATAGTAAAAGTTTTTCAGGTATATATATGCATTAAAAAAAATAACGTACCTTTGCAGGGTTGTTTTTCAACAAAAAGAAAAACCAATACAGATTTCCCTACAAGAATCTTTTATAAGACCTTATAGAAATCATATATATTAAGATATGAAAAAACAGACCCGTTCCTTTTTTCTCTTTTGCGGATTACTTCTCGCATTTTTTATGACAAGCTGCATAAAAGACGAGAAAGCCAACGTCGAATGCGACATCGAAGACATCACCGTTGCACAAGAAGACCTCATTACCTACATCAAGATAGACCGCAACCGCGCCACCGTATCCATGAAGCGGAAATCAAGTAATTTCGAAGAGGAGATAAATCCCACCTACATTGTCTCAGACGGAGCCACTTATACCATCGAAAGACAAACCGACCAAGATGCCGTACATACCGAATATGTAAAGGTAACCTCGGAAGACAAACAATACAGCAAGACCTACACCGTCATATACACCCCCACCGAGATACCCGACTACTTCGGCTTTGAATATTGGGCCGTCGACGGCAAATATGAAAAGTCGTATGAGCACGGCATGACCATCTCCAACAGCGACGGGACAACCGAACACTACCCCGAAATAGACCTATACCTGTGGGACAGCGGCAACCTCGGATTCTCGGCTGTTGCCAGCGGAAAAGGGCCCAAAGACTACCCCACCTTCTCGACCGACGATGCCCACAGCGGCAGCAAGGCGGCCAAACTCGTAACCCGCAAGACCGGTACCTTAGGGGCATCTCTCGGCAAACCCATTGCGGCCGGAAACATCTTCCTCGGAGAATTTTCGGGAACAGGCATCAATCTGATGTCGGAACCGCTGAAAGCCACACGCTTCGGGTACCCTTACGACAAAATTCCGACTTCCTTTGATGTTTATTTCAAATACACCCCCGGCACCTATGCCTATACAGGCGAGACTTTTACTACACGTGAAGGCACGCCAGATTTCTGTGCCATCTATGCCGTATTCTTCGACAATGTAAAGGCCAAAGCCGAAAACCCGCTCAACATTCCTACCCTTGACGGCTCGAACGTATTTACCAGTTCCTCCATCATCGCCATAGCCAACCTGCACACCTGCGACAATGCCGAGTACCGCCAATGGGAAAAAGGCACAGACGGTGAATGGAAGTTTGTGAATATACCTTTCAAAAGTGTTGATGAAAATGTCAATTACCGTACCCTCATCGATCCCGAACGACTTAAAAAGCAAGAATACAGCCTAGCCATCGTATGCTGTTCGAGCTACTACGGAGACTTCTTCGAAGGTGCTATTGACAGTGAACTTACCATTGACGACTTGACTATACATTACGAAAAGTAACCAACAAACTCTGCCCTGATGAAAAAAACATCAATATACCGTCTCATTGCCACAGTTGTGGCCATAACCTTCACTCTTCCGACTTTTGCCACAAACATGGCCGGAGAAAATCATTCCGAAAAACCTCTGGTCGAAAAATATAATGCCTATAAAGCCTCAAAGGTTTACGAATTCAGCGTAAAAGCCGGATTCAACATCGGCGGTACCTCCCCCATGGGTCTTCCCGCCGAGATACGCCAGATCAACTCCTTCGGCCCAACACTTTCACTCTCGATAGGTGGCGATGTCATTCGCTGGTTTACACCCAAATGGGGTGTAAATCTCGGATTGCGTTTCGAGACAAAAGGCATGGAAACCGATGCCACCGTCAAGAACTATACCATCAAACTGCTCAACGACGGCAGCTACATCGAAGGCATCTATACCGGCGACGTGGTAACAAAGGTCAACAACCAATACCTGTCCATTCCCATACAGGCCGCATACAAAGTAAATCATCGCTGGAACCTCAAAGCCGGCGCCTATGTTTCGTTCCTTCTCAGAGGGAATTTTGACGGTGAGGCCAAGAACGGCTATATGCGCACACACCCCACAGAGCCGAAACTCGAAACCGATGCCCCGTATGATTTCTCGGCCGACATTAACCGGTTTGATTGCGGGCTGGACGTTGGCGCCGAATTCGTAGCCTACAAGCACCTCTCGATTTACGGCGACCTGACATGGGGCCTTACTCCGATTTTCCCCGGCGACTTCACAGCCGTAGGCTTCAAAATGTACAATGTCTACCTCAATATAGGGTT
Organism: uncultured Bacteroides sp.; assembly: GCA_905210875.1. Taxonomy (GTDB): domain Bacteria; phylum Bacteroidota; class Bacteroidia; order Bacteroidales; family UBA11471; genus Caccoplasma. Next base: position 6,347 of record CAJLYN010000130.1, read on the forward strand.
TGCCTACGTCTTCTGACACACGACATCACCCCTCGGCAATCGTCATTAAATCTACCGATAGTCGGGATAAAGCAAATACTGGCGGCGCAGCACTCT
>CAJLYN010000131.1 GCA_905210875.1 uncultured Bacteroides sp.
ATATTGTCTCTTATTGTTCCGTTAAATAGCCATGTATCTTGTAAAACCATTCCAAATAATTTTCGTATATCTCCTCTATTATAATCAGTTACATTGTTTCCATCAATATATATTGCTCCATCATTTAAGTCATAAAATCTCATTAATAGCTTAACGATTGTAGTCTTTCCTGCTCCGGTAGGACCTACTATAGCAATCTTTTGTCCATCTTTTACTTCAGCATTAAAATCATTTATAATTATATTTTCTGGATTATATCCAAATTTTACATGGTCAAATTTAATATTTCCATCTAATATTTCTTCAGCTAATTTATCTTCTACAATATTTTGTATTGCTCTACGAAGTGGTCTTGCACCGAATTCTTTGTCTACACCTTTTTTAGCAATTAATTCTTTAACAGATTTATCAATTTTAATATTTAAACCTTGTTCTACTAATCTTTGTTCTACATTTTTTAATAATAAATCTATAATGCTATTTATTTCTTCATCATTTAATTTATGGAATACTATAATATCATCAATACGATTTATAAATTCTGGTCTTAATTGTTTCTTCAATTCTGCCATTACATTTTTCTTAATCTCTTCATATTCCTTAGCTTCATCTTCTTCTGCTAAATTTGTAAATCCTAAAGATTTCTTTTCTGTAATTAGTCTTGCACCTATATTTGATGTCATAATTATTACTGTATTCTTAAAATTAACTGTTCTACCTTGGCTGTCTGTTAATCTACCATCTTCTAGAATTTGTAATAACATATTCATAACATCTGGATGTGCTTTTTCTATTTCATCAAACAATATTACAGAATATGGTTTTCTTCTTATTTTTTCTGTTAATTGACCACCATCATCAAAACCAACATATCCTGGAGGCGCACCAATTAATTTAGCAACAGAATGTGGTTCCATAAATTCTGACATATCAATTCTTATCATGGCATCTTCTGTACCAAATAAGCTTTCTGCCAATGCTTTAGATAATTCTGTTTTACCAACACCTGTTGGACCTAAGAATAAGAATGAACCTATTGGTCTATTAGGATTTTTAAGACCTACTCTGCTTCTTCTTATTGCTTTTGCAACTGCTTCTACAGCTTCATTTTGACCAATTACTCTTTTATGCAATTCTTTATCTAAGTTCTTTAATTTCTTATTTTCATCTTGAGTTATTTTAGCAGCTGGAATTCCTGTCCAACTTGCAATTGTTTTAGCAATATCCTCTTCTGTTAATTTTGGAATTGCTTTTGTCTTTTTACTTTTCCATTTATTTCTTTCTTCTTCTAGTTCTTCTTTTAGTTTATTTACTTCATCTCTTATTTTAGCAGCTTTCTCAAATTTTTGTACTTTTACAGCAGCCTCTTTTTCTTGATTCATCTTTTCTATTTTATCTTCCATCTCTTTTAGACTATCTGGTTCTTCTAAAGAAGATAATCTAATTTTTGAAGAAGCTTCATCAATTAAATCTATTGCTTTATCTGGTAAAAATCTATCATTAATATATCTGCTAGATAATTCTACAGCTGCATTTATAGCTTCATCTGTAATTTTTATATTATGATGAGCTTCGTATTTATCTCTTATACCCTTTAAGATTTCTACAGTTTCTTCATGAGTTGGTTCATTAACAGTTACAGGACTAAATCTTCTTTCCAACGCGCTGTCTTTTTCTATATATTTTCTATATTCATTTAAAGTCGTAGCACCAATTAATTGAATCTCCCCTCTGGCTAATAATGGTTTTAGAATATTTGCCGCATCAATAGCACCTTCTGCAGAACCTGCACCTACTATTGTATGAATCTCATCTATAAATAGAATTACATCTCCAGCTTTTTTTACTTCATTTAAAGCTTTCTTTATTCTTTCTTCGAAGTCGCCTCTATATTTTGCACCAGCAATCATACTAGATAAATCGATTGTTACAACTCTTTTATCCTTTAAAATTTCTGGAACATCACCTTGAACAATTTTTTCTGCTAATCCTTCTACTACAGCTGTTTTACCTACACCTGGTTCACCAATTAAAATTGGATTATTTTTTGTTTTACGTGACAAGATTTGAATCACACGACGAATTTCATCATCACGACCGATAACAGGGTCGAGTTTACCCGAACGAGCACGCTCGTTCAGATTAATGGCATATTTACTCAATGAGTTGTAGGTCTCTTCGGCCGAAGCATCTTTCACCTTCTGCCCTTTACGCAACTCGTCGATGGCCATTCCCAACTCTTTCTCGGCTACGCCGGCATCAATAAGCAGTTTCGATGCCGTGCACGAAGTCTGCAAGATTGCCATTATGATAGCTTCCAGCGGGACGAATTGGTCGCCCAACTTGGCAGAATAATCGACAGCCTTCTGTAAAGCGGTGTTACTCTCCCGGCTGAGATAGGGCTCACCTCCGCTCACTTTGGGTAGCGTTTCCAACTCCCTTTCGAGCGACGATTTCAAGAGTGCGGTATTCACGCCCATTTTCTGGAACAGATACCCCACAACACTCTCGCCCACATCCATGACGCCAAGCAGCAGATGGGTAGGCTCGATAGACTGCTGGTTGCGCCGCGTAGCCATATCGATAGCCTTCTGCACCGCCTCTTGCGACTTGATGGTAAAATTGTTAAAGTTCATATCTTGTTCTCCTTTCTTTTATTTCATTCTTTTATCATCTTTTCTGCAAAGCCGATGCCAAAAAAGGTTTACCGCCATTTATTCTGTTTCTGAACCTGTTAAAATGACAAAACGACAGAAAAAAATTTCTATCAAACCCCAATCGTTTTATCTATTGCCTGTTGAACCTTCTACCATACGCTGACATTTTGACCGTGATACGGTCGGCATTCTCGACATTCTTATCACCTGTAACACGTTTTAAAGGGGCAAGGTTGTAGCAAAGGCAAGAAAAAATTATCTTTGCAAGGTATTTCTTCGTCATATGGACTTTATCTTACAATATACCGACCCACAAAGCAATGCTCGCGCCGGTCTTATCACTACCGACCACGGGACGATAGAGACACCCATATTCATGCCTGTAGGGACAGTGGGCAGCGTCAAAGCGGTACACCAACATGAGTTGCGCGACGACATAAAGGCTCAAATCATACTGGGCAACACCTACCATCTCTACCTGCGTCCGGGGCTCGATATTCTCGAACGGGCCGGAGGGCTACACAAATTTAACGGGTGGGAAAGGCCTATACTGACCGACAGTGGCGGTTTTCAGGTATTTTCATTGTCAGGCATACGAAAACTTACCGAAGAGGGTGTACAGTTCCGCTCCCATATCGACGGGTCGAAACATCTCTTCACCCCCGAAAACGTCGTCGATACGCAACGTATCATCGGAGCCGACATCATCATGGCTCTTGACGAATGCACCCCAGGAGATGCCGACTATGCTTATGCCCGCAAATCGCTTTCGCTCACCCAAAGGTGGCTCGACCGGGGTTGGAAGCATATGAACGAGACCGAAGGGAAATATGGTTACCGGCAAGCCTTCTTCCCCATTGTGCAGGGATGTGTTTATCCCGAGTTGCGCCGCGAAGCCGCCCGACACGTTGCCGACCTGGGTGCCGACGGTAATGCCATCGGTGGCCTGGCCGTAGGCGAGCCTACCGAGAAAATGTATGAAATGATAGAGGTCGTCAACGAAATACTGCCAGTCGACAAGCCTCGTTATCTCATGGGGGTAGGCACACCGGCCAACCTGCTGGAAGCCATCGAACGAGGAGTCGATATGTTTGACTGCGTCATGCCCACCCGCAACGGACGCAACGGCATGCTCTTCACCCGCAACGGTATCATGAACATGCGCAATCGCAAATGGGCCGATGACTTCTCTCCCATCGAAGAAGGGGGTGCATCATACGTCGACGAACAATACTCCCGCGCCTACCTGCGTCACCTTTTCATTGCTGATGAGCTGCTGGCCCTTCAAATAGCCTCGATACACAATCTGGCCTTCTATCTATGGTTGGTGCGAGAAGCTCGCAAACACATCATCAATGGCGACTTTGTCTCGTGGAAAAGAGAGATGGTCGTGCGAGTAACCCAACGATTGTAATCTTTCCATACCCGGATATGATAAAAAAGATAGACCTTTATATTATACGAAAGTTTTTGGGGACATATGTGTTTGCCATTGCCCTGATTATTGCCATTGTCGTGGTTTTCGACGTAAACGAGAAACTCGACGCCTTACTCAAAGCACCGTTCAGGGCTACGATTTTTGACTATTATCTCAACTTTATCCCCTACTTTATCAGCCTGTTCAGCCCGCTGTTTACTTTCATATCGGTTATCTTTTTCACCTCCAAACTTGCCGACAATTCTGAGATTATCGCCATGTTGGCCAGTGGCATCAGTTTCAAACGGCTGCTGGTTCCTTACATGATTTCGGCCGGAATCATTGCCGGACTCAATTTCTACCTCAACAGCTACATCATACCGCCGGCTACAGCTACCCGCATAGAATTTCAAAACACCTATGTGAAAAACAAAAAGGTCGACTATGCCAGTAATATCCAACTACAAGTCGAGCCTGGTGTCATTGCCTACATCAGCCGCTACGACAACCGGACAAAAACAGGATACCGCTTTTCTCTTGAAAAATTTGACGGAAAGATTCTCCAATCGAGACTCACGGCTCAATCGGTTACCTACGACGAAAACTACCATTGGGTCGTAAAAAACTATGTAATACGCGACTTCGACGGTATGCATGAATACCTCTCTCGCGGCTCTCAACTCGACACGATTATCAGCATTGAGCCATCGGATTTTCTTATTTCCAAATACGACAGCGAACTGATGACGACTCCCGAACTGAAAACCTACATCGACCGGCAGAAACAAAGGGGTGTGGCCAACATTATCGGGTTCGAAATCGAGTATCACCGGCGTTTTGCCAACACGGCTGCGGCTTTCATACTCACCCTCATCGGCGTCTCTCTCTCCTCGCGCAAGGTCAAAGGAGGCATGGGCTTCAACATCGCCATGGGGCTGCTGCTGAGTTTCTCCTACATTCTCTTCGACATGGTGTCCTCAACCTTTGCCATATCGGGCGCCACATCCCCCCAACTGGCTGTGTGGATACCCAACATTCTCTATGCCTTCATTGCCATAGGGCTATACTTCAAAGCGCCCAAATAGAATCATCTCAGACTATATAATTATAATATGGATACCCCTCAATATTGTGTAGCTATACGTACATTAGGAACTGGCGGAGAAAAATATCTTCAGACTCTTCTTTCCTTACAGAAACAAACCATTCCTCCACAAAAAATACTCGTCTACATTGCCGAAGGCTATTCCATACCCAAAGAGACTATTGGCATCGAACAATACATCTACTGTCCAAAGGGTATGGTAAGCCAACGCTCTTTACCTTTTAATGAAATAGACACAGAGTGGATTCTATTTCTTGACGATGACATCGTTATTCCCAATAATGGCGTTGAAAAGTTATTCTCGGCGTTGAAACAATATAATGGTGATTGTATATCTCCCAATATATTCCTAAATCATGAGCTTTCATTTAGAGCCAAAATAAAAGCAGCTCTTTCTTCTCAGACATTCCCTCATTGGGATAAACATTGGGCATTCAAAATAAGGCGCTCTGGCCATTACTCCTATAACAATGACCCCGATGCAATCATGCCTACACAAAGCGCAGCCTTTGCTTGTTTATTATGCCGAAAAAAAGCCTATGAACACATTCATTTTGAAGATGAACGCTGGATAGACCATTTCAAATATGCTTTAGGCGACGACCAACTATTTTACTATAAATTATATTTATACGGATATAGAACTCTTATATATTATAATAGCGGTATCGTCCATTTGAATGCAAAAAGTGGGAACCACAAAAATTATCGAGAAGCACACTTGAACGCCATTATCATACGATATGCTATCTGGTGGAGAACCATATATTCTATTCAAACTAAACGGAAAAACAAGATTCTTTGTATTTTTTCTTATTTAGGAACCAGTCTAATATATTTATGTTTTTCGTTTATAAATTTTCTATCCAAGAGGAAGTGGTATATTCTTTTCAACATTTGGAAAGGAAATCTAATAGGATATAAATATGTTCATTCCAAAGAGTATCTTTCGTACCCCGATTATTTGGCACATTTAGGAACTAAAGACCAACGTTGCTAAAACTCTATTTTTTTATCCAATGATGATAATAGCCGTAAATTTTTCCCTTTAAAAATTTACGTTCTTTTATGCTTTATGTACAAAATAGGACGTTCATATTCAATTTTATTATAATGCGCAGATAATCTTATCCTGATATGCTGCCGGAACTTCTTCTTTATCCAGAGACATACTGATAATAAAGGAAACTTTGAAGGTTTCACCGATGGCACTTAACTGATCCAGTGTT
>CAJLYN010000132.1 GCA_905210875.1 uncultured Bacteroides sp.
AGTAGCGCTCTATGGTATGCCATATCAGATTGATCGCATTATGGAGATTGCAAATAAGTATGATATTCCTATTATCGAAGATGCTGCTGAGGGTATGGGATCTCGTTTCAACGGTCAGATCCTTGGTACTTTCGGTAAGTTTGGTGTACTCTCATTCAATGGTAACAAAATGATTACTACTTCAGGTGGTGGTGCTTTGATTTGTCGTAATGCTGAGGATGCAAACACAATCATGTGGTACTCAGGCTCGTGATGCATATCCTTACTATCAGCATACAGCTATCGGTTTCAACTATCGTATGTCAAATGTATGCGCGGGTATTGGTCGTGGTCAAATGACGGTACTCGATCAGCACATTGCTCACCATAAGCACGTTCAGGCTCTGTATGAGGATTTGATGAAGGACATTCCTGGTATTCGCATCAATAAGCAACCAAATGATCCAAAGTATGATTCTAACTACTGGCTTTGTACCATGGTGCTTGATCCGGAGGTGAAGGTCGTAGGCCAGGAGAATGCTTACAAGGAGGTCATCAAGACTGCTGTTGGTGGTGCTGCAGGTGTTATTCATGCTGTTGAGTCTCCTACTACCGATTGTCAGCCAAATGATAATGTGGAGGCTATGCGTGTGTTCATGCTCAGCAAGAAGGTTGAGTGTCGTCCAGTTTGGAAGCCAATGCATAAACAGCCTGCATATGCTGATGCACCTGTCTACACAAATGGAGTCGAGGAAGATCTCTTCAAGGTAGGTATGTGTCTGCAAGAAGCGGTTGGCATCGGTCACCGTATAGGGTATGGCACTCATCACTTCTTCAAACGATATCCATCTGTCGTAGAAATAATCGTAGTTGATGATATTATGAAGTGTATATTTTTCAATATTTTCTACCGAAGCATGGTCTTTACCACGGTACCACTTCTTCAAGTTTTTAAGTTCGGGAGAGGTCTCGGCTACTTTTAAGAAAAGCCCCTTAATGATGGGTGTTCTTAAAACAAACTTATCAAGATGGGTACGATAGTAGTTCTTTACAGCATCGTCGGAAACCTCGGTATCGAATTTTTCGCTGAGAATCTGTTTCTGATACTCATGGACAAACAATTCTCTACGATATTTATCGACCAATCTCTCTATGCGTTCTACGTCGGGGATATTCTTTTGCGCCACATCGTAGACCAGTTCATCTTCGGCCCAATGACGCACATAAGCATCGGCAAAGGCACTGCTGTCACGTGCGGACAGACCGTCGGGAATAATCTGGTCGAGCATTTCCCGAGTAAGATACCGATCGCCCACACTGACAATTGCACCTGATACCTCTTTTTTATCGAGCGTACAAGCCGTAAAAAAAATCATAAGGGGCAGAATCACCGTTGATAACCAGCCTTGTCGCATAAGTTTAACCCTTTATTTCTTATAAACCATCTTATTCACTGATGGGTTTTACGGTGGCCAGCACATCTTTTCTAAGAGTTACCGGATATTTTTTGCGCAACTTCCGTACCCATTTTTCTTCCAGATAGTTCTGATAGTCCGAAATAACAAGACCCTTAACATCTTCATACATCTCAGGCCGCGTGATGACTTTTCCACACAAATCCTCAACAGGAAGTACTGTTGTTGTTGTATCAGCAGACTCTACACCGAAAGCCAATCGGTCGACAACCGCATTCATGCCTTTCTGGTAAAGGCCTTTTTCAATTTTGACATGCGTAACACTATCGTTATATTGTTTATTGATGCGGGCCATCACCGAATCGAAAGGCAAATCGGTATCCGTCACAAATGACTTGACCGCGGCAACCGTCTCTGCATTATCTCCTGTGATGACATATCCTTTGTATCGGGGTGTATCCCATGTATATTTTTTCTTGTTCTTCCGGAAATATTTCTGCAAGCCTTTCTCATCTTCCATGGCTTTGTTCCAGACTTCTCTGTTGCTTACTTCAAAAAGGAGCATTCCATCGTGATACTCCTGCAACAGGTAGCGGAAATCAGCATTGGTACGACTCAACTCGTCAACCTGATACGCAACCAGAACATCATTCACATATTCGTCGACAGCAGTTCTCAATGCCGATATGGACATGGCCGATGTGTTATCGGCATCGATATACGATGCCAGTTTCGATACCAGATAAGGTTTTCCGTCGAAAGAGAAGAGCGGTTGCTCCATCTGCAACAAAGATTTCAGTGCAGCTGTGTCGGCAACAGCTTTTTCCAATCGAATGATAACCGTATCGTTCCAAGCAAAGTCTTTTTCTTTTTTCAGATTCTCAATGTACATCTTTTGTCCGGCATCAGCACGCTCGTCACGAGCCATACGGCGCACAATAAGATCGTGCATTTTTTCATAGGAATCGGGCGTCTTGACATCCAGTAATTTGATGATGTGCCAGCCAAATTCGGTACGCACCGGTTCCGAAATCTCTCCTATCTCATTTAAGGCAAATGCCGCTTTTTCGAAAGAGGGGATTATCTGTCCCGTCGACAACCACGGAAGTCGGCCTCCTTGTTCCGAGCAAGAATAATCTTCGGAATATTGTTTGGCCAATGCTGCAAAATCTTCTCCTTGTCGAGCTTTCTCATAAATGGCCCAAGCCTCTTTCTCACGCTCTTTTTGAATCTTTTCAGAAGCATTCTGCGGAACCTTCAGCATAATATGAGCCAACAAGAGAGCTCGCGTAGGACGCCGGCCGGTAACTTTTATCAAATGATATCCGAATTGCGACTCAACCGGCATGGAGACTTCTCCGACCGACGTTTCGTAAGCCGCTTTCTCAAAAGGATACACCATATAAAACGCGCCGAAATATCCCAAATAACCGTTATTGGTCCGCGCGGATGGGTCTTCGGAATATTGACGAGCCAGTGCCGCAAAATCTTCTCCCGAGAGAGCACGTTTTCTTACATCCAAGGCCTTCTGATAGACCTTTCTTTTTTCTTCCCACGTAGCTGTGGGGGAAACCCTGAATAATATGTGACTGGCTTCCACCTCTTCGAGAAGACGCTGATAAGCCTCTTTGGCCAAAGTCTCTTCGGCCGTCTTGTCGACCATATAGGGTTTTACCAGTTGACGACGATATCCCTCATATTCGGTCTTGAACTGTTGCGTCGTATCTATGCCTTGGGCCTCGGCCTCGGCCACCTTCCTCTTGTAATTTTCAAAAAGGGTTACATATTCGTCAAGCGGAGTCTTCTCGCTCTGCTGTTGTATATTCTTGTGATAGGTATATTCAAACTCGCCTTTGCTGATACTTTTGCCGGCAATTTTCATAATCTCGCTATCCGACGTAATCTGCGCATGCAATACCGCCGGAAAGCAGAATGCCGCCGCGCATAAAATATGAGGAATTTTCATCATGTTGTGTTTCTTTGACTGTGGAATAAAAATACACCTGTTTTAACGGCTCAAATATAATAAATTTATTATATCAAGCACGTCAAACAGGTGTATAAACTTATTAAAGTATGGTAAGAATTTACTGCTGTCCCCGGCTATAATTGGGCGATTCACTCGTAATGGCTACATCGTGCGGGTGACTCTCGGTAACACCGGCATTGGTGATGCGGGTAAATTTGGCCTTGTGAAGTGTCTCAATATCGGGGGCTCCACAATATCCCATGCCGGCACGCAAGCCTCCAACCATCTGATAAACGACCTCATACAATGAACCTTTAAACGGCACACGGGCTGCAATACCTTCGGGGACCAGTTTCTTCACATCGGTTTCTCCGGCCTGGAAATAACGGTCTTTTGAGCCTTTCTCCATCGCTTCGAGTGAGCCCATGCCACGATATGATTTAAATTTACGGCCATTGTAAATAATGGTTTCACCCGGCGACTCCTCAACACCGGCCAGCATTCCGCCCAACATAACCGAATAGCCACCGGCAGCAAGAGCTTTGACAATATCGCCCGAATAGCGGATACCACCATCAGCAATCAAGGGCACATCGGTTCCTTTCAATGCCTTGGCTACATCATAAATAGCCGAGAGTTGAGGTACACCTACACCGGCAATAATACGGGTCGTACATATCGAACCCGGACCGATACCTACCTTGACGGCATCGCCTGCTGCAACAAGATATTTGGCAGCTTCGCCGGTTGCGATATTTCCCACGACTACATCGATTTGAGGGAATGCCGCTTTCACTTCTTTCAACACATTGACAACTCCCTTGGAATGTCCATGAGCAGTATCTATGACAATGGCATCAACTCCGGCGTCGACCAATGCCGATGCACGTTCCAGAGAATCGTTGGTAACGCCAATACCGGCAGCCACGCGCAACCGGCCAAGTTTGTCTTTGCAGGCATAGGGTTTATCTTTGGCCTTGGTGATGTCTTTATAAGTAACCAGACCTACCAGATGGAAATCTTTATCAACAACCGGAAGTTTTTCTATCTTGTATTGTTGCAGGATATCTGAGGCCTGTTGCAGGTCGGTCGACTGAGTAGTAGTAATGAGATTGTCCTTGGTCATCACTTCATCGATGGCCCGACGGTCGTTCTTCTCAAAACGCAAATCACGATTGGTCACTATTCCTACCAGACGGCCATCATTATCGACAACAGGAATACCTCCGATATGATATTCATGCATGATAGACAAGGCATCGGCTACCGTTGCCGAACGGTTGATGGTAACAGGGTCATATATCATTCCGTTTTCGGCCCGTTTTACGCTGTGCACCTGTTTTGCCTGAGCCTCAATCGACATATTTTTATGGATGACACCAATACCACCTTCACGCGCAATGGCAATAGCCAGACGTGCTTCGGTAACAGTATCCATGGCTGCCGAAACAAGGGGTATGTTCAATTGTATGTTACGGGAAAAACGGGTGGTGAGATTGACTTCTCGTGGAAGTACTTCGGAATAAGCAGGGATTAACAAAACATCGTCAAATGTCAATCCGTCCATTACGATTTTATCGGCAATAAATGACATAGTTGTTAGGCTTAAAGAAATTTATTGCACGCAAAGATATGCATTTTTTCGGGAATAATACTATGATGGAAAAATCTTTTTCACTCTTTTTAGTATTTTGTCTTATATAAAAAGAGGGCAGAAAAATCTGCCCTCTTTTTTGACGCTTTGCTTTATAAAGACTAATTTCCCATCTCTGAAAGGAACTTGATGCGGACCAGTCGTATCTCCTCTTCGGTATAGTCTCGCCCCAACTCCTCTATTGCGGCTTCAAGGTCGTCGCTTTCGGCCTCTTTGAAATATTCGAAGATATCTTCGATATGATCTTCATCTATCACCTCTTCGAGGAAATAATCTATATTTATCTTTGTTCCGGAATATACTATGGCTTCAACTTCATCAAGTAAATCTGAAAATTCCAAGCCTTTGGACTCGGCCAATTCATCCAGAGCTATTTTCCGATCGATTCCCTGTATGATCGAAACTTTCAGTTTCGACTTATTGGCCACTGTACGCACTCTCAAATCTTCGGGACGTTCTATCTCATTCTCATCGCAGTGCTTTTTTATGACCTTGATAAATTCTTCACCATAGCGTTTAGCCTTACCGGCTCCCACTCCGGGAATGTTTTGCAACTCTTCCAGTGTGACAGGGTATGTTGTAGCCATGGCTTCCAACGAAGGATCCTGGAAAATGACATATGGCGGAAGTTCCAATTTTTTAGCAATTTTCTTCCGCAAATCCTTGAGTATGGCATAAAGTACCGGATCGACGGCACAGGCTCCACCCCCTTTCATGGGTGCCTCTTCTTCTATTTCTTCAAAATCATTGTCTTGTACAATTTTGAACGAAACAGGATGTTTCAAGAATTCGTGTCCTGCTTTTGTAACTTTCAGCAACCCGTAATTCTCAATATCTTTGTCGAGATACCCGGCAATAAGAGCTTGTCGAATAACAGTTGCCCATTTTTTTTCGTCCTCTCCTTGTCCACAACCAAAGACTTCCAATTCGTCGTGATGATAAGACAATATTTCAGAGGTTTCTTTCCCTTCAAGTACGTCAATGACGTGTTCGGCTTTGAACTTCTCTTTAAGAGCTATCACGGTATCTAATACCGCGCATAACATATCCTGTGCTTCCACTTGTTTTTTAGGATTCAAACAATTGTCGCAATTCCCGCAATTATCTTCGGTATATTCCTCACCAAAATAGTGCAACAGCAATTTGCGCCGGCATACCGATGACTCGGCATAGGCAGCCGTTTCGAGCAATAACTGCTTACCTATTTCTTGCTCAGCAATGGGTTTTCCCTGCATAAACTTTTCAAGTTTCTGCAAGTCTTTATTGATATAGAATGTGATGCATTGTCCCTCACCTCCGTCACGACCTGCACGGCCTGTTTCCTGATAGTATCCTTCGAGGCTCTTCGGTATATCGTAATGAATGACAAAGCGCACATCGGG